>NZ_JABXGF010000049.1:0-25547 GCF_025407985.1 Curtobacterium sp. C2H10
CCCAGGCGCCGGGGGCCGCGCGCGAAGCGGCCCGCGCGCCGCGCACGCGAACAGGCCCCGCACCGAACGATGCGGGGCCTGTTCGACCAGAAGGGTCAGTGCGTCAGAGCGACGCGACCTTCTTCGCGATGGCCGACTTGCGGTTCGCGGCCTGGTTCTTGTGGATGACGCCCTTGCTCACGGCCTTGTCGAGCTTCTTCGACGCGAGGGTCAGGGCCGCGACGGCCTTGTCCTTGTCGCCGGCGACGACGGCCTCGTTCGTGTGACGGATGACCGTCTTGAGCTCCGAACGGTAGGCCTTGTTGCGCTCCTGGGCCTTGAGGTTGGTCTTGATGCGCTTCATCTGCGACTTGATGTTCGCCATGCGTGTTGCTCCTTGATCGTCTCTACGGGTGGTCGCGACCGCTGGGTAGAGGGGCCCTTGGTCGCATCGCGTTCCACCCGTGGGCGGGGAACGCGGAAGCCAGCCACCAACATTACCAGGCCGGAGCGTCTGGACCAAAGCACCGAAACGCCGAAACCGTGCCGCAACAACCGTTCGCTACCGTGACGAGCATGCCATCGCTCGCGCCCCGCATCGAGACCGTCCCCGCCTCCGGCATCCGCCGCGTGTTCGAGCAAGCCGCCCGCATGCAGGCCGAGCAGACGGACCAGGCGACCGGGACGGACATCGCGATGCTCGTCATCGGCGAACCCGACGTGCCCGTCGCGGCGCACATCGGCGAGGCCGCCCGGCGCGCCTGGACCGAGGACCGCACCGACTACACCCCGAACGGCGGCATCGCCCCGCTGCGGGAGGCCATCCGCGACAAGCTCCGCCGCGAGAACCGGATCGAGGTCGACGTCGAGCAGATCTGGATGACGATCGGCGCGACGCAGGCGCTCTTCCAGGCGATGACCCTCGTGCTGAGCCCCGGCGACGAGGTCCTCGTGCCCGACCCCGGCTACACGACCTTCACGATGAACGCCCACATCATCGGAGCCACCCCGGTGCCGTACCGGCTCGAGCCGCAGCACGGGTTCGAGCCCGACCTGCAGGCCCTCGAGGCGAGCATCACCGAGCGGACCCGCGCCCTCGTCGTGAACTCGCCCTCGAACCCGCTCGGCTCGGTGTTCGGCGAGCAGACCCTCCGCGACCTGCTCGCCCTGGCGAAGCGGCACGACCTCTGGGTGATCAGCGACGAGGTCTACGAGTACTTCACCTACGGCACGCGCCACGTCAGCCTGGCGAGCCTCGACGAGGACGACCGCGTCTTCACCGCCTTCTCGCTGAGCAAGACGTACGCGATGACGGGCGTCCGTGTCGGGTACCTCGTCACGCCGAAGGGACTCGGCCCGACGATGCGGACGACCCAGGAGGCGATGATCAGCTGCGTCGCCGAACCCGACCAGTGGGCGGCCCTCGCGGCGATCGTGGGGGACCACTCCGCCGTGCAGGACGCCCGCGAGCACTACCGCGCCAACCTCGGCGTCGCGAAGGAGGTGCTCGACGCCGCCGGCATCCACTACCTCGACCCGCGGGGCGCCTTCTACCTGTGGATCGACATGTCCCACGCCTCGCAGGGCGACGTCGCGGAGTGGGCGCTCGGGTTCCTCCAGCGGGAGCGGGTCGCCGTGGCGCCCGGGAGCGCGTTCGGCCGGACCGGCGAGGGCTGGATCCGTGTCTGCCTCGCGGCGACGCCGGCGGACCTGCGCCGCGGACTGGGTGCGCTGCCGGCGCCGGAGCACGCCGTCGTCTGACGGGACGTGCGCGCCGCCGCCGCGCGGACGTGGGACAATCGTTCGACCGTCCGACCCACCCCGAGGAACCGTGAGCCCACAAGCATCCGCGCCGCTCGAGCCCGCCTCGACCCCGGCCGACGCGATCCGCAACTTCTGCATCATCGCGCACATCGACCACGGCAAGTCCACGCTGGCCGACCGCATGCTGCAGATCACCGGCATCGTCGAGGACCGCGCCATGCGTGCGCAGTACCTCGACCGCATGGACATCGAGCGCGAGCGCGGCATCACGATCAAGTCCCAGGCGGTGCGCATGCCGTGGGAGCTCGACGGGCAGACGTACGCCCTCAACATGATCGACACGCCCGGTCACGTGGACTTCTCGTACGAGGTGTCCCGGTCGCTCGCGGCGTGCGAGGGAGCGATCCTCCTGGTCGACGCGGCGCAGGGCATCGAGGCCCAGACGCTCGCCAACCTCTACCTGGCGCTCGAGAACGACCTCGAGATCATCCCGGTCCTGAACAAGATCGACCTGCCGGCGGCCGAGCCGGAGAAGTACGCGGCCGAGCTCGCGCAGCTCATCGGCGGCTCGCCGGACGACGTCCTGCGCGTGTCCGGCAAGACCGGCGTGGGCGTCGCCGAGCTGCTCGACCGGGTCGTCGGCTCCGTGCCGGCCCCTGTGGGCGACGTGGACGCTCCGCCCCGCGCGATGATCTTCGACTCGGTCTACGACAGCTACCGCGGCGTCGTGACCTACGTGCGGATGGTGGACGGCACGATCCACCCGCGCGAGAAGGTCCAGATGATGTCGACCAAGTCGACGCACGAGATCCTCGAGATCGGCGTGTCCGCGCCCGAGCCGAAGCCGACGAAGGGCCTCTCCGTCGGCGAGGTCGGTTACCTCATCACCGGGGTGAAGGACGTCCGCCAGTCGAAGGTCGGCGACACGGTCACGACGGCGCAGAAGCCCGCGACCGAGGCGCTGGCCGGGTACACCGACCCGAAGCCGATGGTGTTCTCGGGCCTGTACCCGATCGACGGCTCGGACTACCCCGACCTCCGCGAGGCGCTCGACAAGCTCAAGCTGTCCGACGCCGCCCTCGTGTACGAGCCGGAGACGTCGGTGGCGCTCGGCTTCGGCTTCCGCTGCGGCTTCCTCGGCCTGCTCCACCTCGAGATCATCACCGAGCGACTCAGCCGAGAGTTCGGGCTCGACCTCATCACCACGGCCCCGAGCGTGATCTACGAGGTCACGAACGAGGACAACACCGTGACCGAGGTCACGAACCCGTCCGAGTTCCCCGGCGGTCGCATCGTCGAGGTCCGCGAGCCGATGGTCCGTGCGGCCATCCTCGCGCCGAAGGACTACGTGGGCGCGATCATGGAGCTGTGCCAGTCGCGCCGTGGATCGCTGCTCGGCATGGAGTACCTCGGCGAGGACCGCGTCGAGATCCGGTACGAGATGCCCCTCGGTGAGATCGTCTTCGACTTCTTCGACCAGCTGAAGAGCAAGACCCAGGGCTACGCGTCGCTCGACTACGAGCCCACGGGTGACCAGGCGGCCGACCTCGTGAAGGTCGACATCCTGCTCCAGGGCGAGCAGGTCGACGCGTTCAGCGCGATCGTGCACCGCGACAAGGCCTACGCCTACGGCACGCTGATGACCGAGCGCCTGCGCAAGCTCATCCCGCGCCAGCAGTTCGAGGTCCCGATCCAGGCCGCCATCGGCGCCCGGATCATCGCCCGCGAGAGCATCCGGGCGATGCGCAAGGACGTCCTCGCGAAGTGCTACGGCGGTGACATCACCCGCAAGCGCAAGCTCCTCGAGAAGCAGAAGGAGGGCAAGAAGCGCATGAAGATGGTGGGTCGCGTCGAGGTCCCGCAGGAAGCCTTCATCGCGGCGCTCTCCGGCGACGTCGAAGAGAAGAAGAAGTAGCGGAGCGCGTCAGACGCGGCGGGCGCGAGCCCGCAACGCTGCCAGGCCCAGTGCCGGGAGGCTCGCCGCGGCCAGTCCTGCGAGTGCGGTCCGCAGGATGACGAGTCCGGCAGCCGTGTCGTAGTCGGCCTGCGCCGCCGCGGCGAACCCGGCCACGACCGACCCGACCACCATCGCCAGCGTGCAGAACCCGAGCACGTAGGGCAGCCGGCGTGCCGAGTGTCGGCGCACCGCGAGCACGAGCGTCACCCCGAACAGGAGCACTCCCGCTCCGGCGCTGCACGCCCCGAACGCGGCGATGGCGTTCGCGGTGTCGAACACGTCGACGTCCCCCGGCGGCGTCGTGACGTACCGGGAGGGAGCGCCGAGGCCGGCCGTCGCCCACTCGACCGCGGCCCGTGCCGTCGCCGCCAGTCCGAACGCCGCGAGCGTCAGGACGGCGAACGCGGCCGTCGTGCGGTCGACGGACCGCGCGCGAGCGAGGGGGGAGCGGGGCACGCACCCACGATAGGGGCGTGTCGGACGGGTGTCGGGCCTCCAGTTCGGGGCGCGCGGAAAGCGGACCGCCGGTTGCGCACCCGAGGACGACTCGGTTCGATCCGGGGGACGAGTCCCCAGTACAGTGGGCCGCATGAGTACCCGCGGGAGCTACCGGACCGCCCTGACGTACGGAGCCGTGGGTGCGACCCAGGCGCCGGACCTCATGACGTACCCGCCGGAGGGGTTCGCCCCGTCCGAGTCGCGCTCCCGGATCGGCCACGGCGACCAGCGCTTCGAGACCGCGGTGACCCAGGCCCTGACCTGGCAGATCCAGGAGCGCAGCGGGATCCGCGTGCACGTCGAGGAACAGCCCGACGACGACGAGGTCCGCTACAACCCGGTGACCTTCGACGAGGACGGCGTGCCGATCGCCCCGGCCTCGATCGGGACGCCGCGGGTGGAGAAGTTCGCCCCGGACGGCACGCCGCTCGTGACGGCGGGGACGAGCGCGACGCTGACGATGCACGCGTTCGGCCAGACGGTGCAGGCGCCGGTCCGGGTCGTCTCGATCATCGACGAGACCGACCGCAAGGGCTTCGCGTACGGCACGCTCGAGGGGCACCCGCTCTCGGGCGAAGAGTCCTTCGTCGTCGAACGGACCCCGGACGGCTCGGTGTGGTTGCAGATCCGGCAGTTCTCGCAGCCGTCGAGCCGGAAGTGGCAGTTCGTGGCCCCGTTGCTCCGTCGGCAGCAGCGCGTGATGGCGCAGAAGTACCTCGAGGCGCTCCGCGGCGACTAGGTCTGCTCGGCTAGGAGCCCTCGCCGACCGGGCGGAGCGGCGGCAGCGCCGCGATGGCGTCCTCGATGAGCGACGCGTCGTCGACGCAGTTCCGGGCGATCGTCACGGCACTCGTGGCGCGGAGCGCGTCGACGTCGAACACCCCGGTCGCCACCGCGAGGAACGGGATCCCGACGGCCTCGGCCGCCTCGCCGTCCCGCGGGGTGTCCCCGACGATGACGGCCCGGGTGCCCGCGAGGGCATCGGCAGCACGCGCGGTCACCCCGCTGCGCTCGACCTCGGCATCGCCGAAGTACGAGTGCTCCCAGTCGAACGCGTCCACGTCGAACCCGGCGCCCTGCAGCTTCACGCGGGCGCGGTAGGGGGAGTTGCCGGTCAGCAGGCCGTTGCGCCAGCCGAGCTCGGCGAACCGTCGGACGAGGGCGATCGCGCCCGGAGCCGGGCTCCGGTGGTCGCCGGACACGTGCCGTTCCTCGGTCAGGTCGTGCAGGTGGCGGCTCACGGTGGGGATGAGCGAGTCGTCCAGGTCGTGGGCCCGGACGTGCTCGGCGATGAGCCCGGCGTCGGTGCGGCCGTGCTGGTGTCCGACGCGGAGGACGAGGTCGCGACCCACCGCCCGCTCGAGCGCGAGGTGGTAGAGGTTGCCCGGCGAGGAGGCGTTCATCACGAGGGTGCCGTCGATGTCCCACAGCACCGTGGTGGGGACGGGGTGGTGCTCCATGCCTCCATCATGACGGACAATGGAGTCCATGCCGAGTGCTCTCCCGATCGCCGATCCCGCACCAGCGGACGGGCTGCTCTCGCCCGCGGCCGGAGCCGGTGACGTCCCGTTCGGCGTGTACGTGCACGTGCCGTTCTGCCGCGTGCGGTGCGGCTACTGCGACTTCAACACCTACACGGCGTCCGAGCTCCGCGGGGTCCGGCGGGACGACTACGCCGGGCACGCCGTGCAGGAGATCCGCTTCGCGGCGGACGTCCTCGACCGCTCCGGCGTCCCGCGGCGCCCGGTGTCGACGGTGTTCTTCGGTGGAGGGACGCCGACGATGCTGCCGGCGTCCGACCTCGTGATGATCCTGCGGGCGATCGACGACACCTGGGGCATCCTGCCCGGGGCCGAGGTCACGACCGAGGCGAACCCGGACTCCGTCGACGAGTCGTCCCTGGCGACGCTGCGCGCCGGTGGGTTCACCCGTGTGAGCTACGGCATGCAGTCCGCGGTGCCGCACGTGCTCGCGACGCTCGACCGGACGCACGACCCCGAGCGCGTGCCGCTCGTCGTGGACGCCGCGAAGCAGCAGGGGCTCGACGTCTCGCTCGACCTCATCTACTCGACGCCGGGCGAGTCCCTCGACGACTGGCGCACCTCGCTGGACGCGGCCCTGGCGTGTGCGCCCGACCACGTCTCGGCGTACTCGCTCATCGTCGAGGACGGCACCGCGATGGGCCGGATGGTCGCACGCGGCGAGCTGCCGGCGCCGGACGACGACCTCGCGGCGGACATGTACGAGCTGGCCGACCAGGTCCTCGGCGACGCCGGGTACTCCTGGTACGAGGTCTCGAACTGGTCCCGCGGCGACCAGCACGCGAGCCGGCACAACCTGTCCTACTGGAAGGGCCACGACTGGTGGGGCGTCGGCCCGGGCGCGCACTCCGCGGTCGCCGGCACCCGCTGGTGGAACGTGAAGCACCCGGCCGCGTACGCGAACCGGGTGCTGCAGGGCGAGTCGCCCGCGGCCGGCCGCGAGACCCTCGACGACGAGACCCGGTACGTCGAGCGCGTGCTGCTCGCCGCGCGGGTCCGCGGTGAGCTGGCGACGAGCGAGCTGGGCCAGGAGGCACGGGGCCGGGTCGCCGGCCTCATCGCACGTGGTCTCGTGGACGGGTCGGCCGCGGTGCGGGGACGGATCGAGTTGACCCTGCGGGGTCGCCTGCTCGCGGACGCGGTGGTCCGCGAGCTGCTCGACTGAGCTACTGCTTGATGAACTCGATCGAGAGCGGGTAGCGGTAGAACTGCCCGCGGTTGGCGGCGACGGCGGCCATGATCCCGAAGATGATCGTCAGGATCCCGATCACCGGCAGGAGCACCGCGCCGATCAGCACGATGGTCAAGAGGCCCGCGGCGACGTAGGCGATCGCCATCGTGATGTGGAAGTTCAGCGCCACGCGCGTGTGCTCGCGGATGAAGCCGCCGCGATCGCGCAGGACGAGGTAGGCCACCAGCGGCGCGACGAAGTTGAAGAAGATCCCGCCGATGTGCGTGAGCGTGGCCCAGAGGCGCTGGTCCTCGGGCGACATCGGCTGGGGCGGCTGGTACCCGCCGGGGAACTGGGGGCCACCGGGCTGCTGTCCGTAGGTCATGGCGGAAGCGTACTGGCAGGCGTGTGGAGAAGTCCCGGTCCGTCGGTGGTCGGGCGTAGGATCAGCAGTCGACACGTCCGAGTGCCAGATCGAGTGGAAGGGGTCCGGGTGGTCAGCGAACGCAGCCTCGAGGTCCTCAAGGCCATCGTGCGGGACTACGTCGCGTCACGCGAGCCGGTCGGTTCGAAGACGATCGTCGAGCGGCACGCCTTCGGGGTCAGCGCCGCCACGATCCGGAACGACATGGCCCAGCTCGAGGACGAGCAGCTCATCGCGGCACCGCACACCTCGTCCGGTCGCGTCCCCACCGACAAGGGGTACCGCGTCTTCGTCGACCACCTCGCCGGCGCGCGGCCCCTGTCCAGCGCCCAGCGGCACGCGATCGAGACGTTCCTCGGGGCGCCGAACGACCTCGACGAGGTCCTCGGCCGCACGGTCCGGCTGCTCAGCCAGCTCACGAACCAGGTCGCCCTCGTGCAGTACCCCTCGATGGTGCGCGCGCGTGTGCAGCACATCGAGCTCGTCCGCCTCGGCGACAACCGCCTGATGGTCGTGCTCATCACCGACACCGCCCGGGTCGAGCAGCGCGTCGTCGAGACCGACGTGGCGCTCGACGAAGGCTCGCTCACCGAACTCCGCACGGTGGTGAACGGCGCCAGCGTCGGGCTGCTGCTGCAGGACGTCTCGACGGCGCTCCGCGCGGTGCCGCAGCAGATCCGCCCCGACGCCCAGCCGCTCGCCGGGGTCGTCGTCGCGACCCTCATCGAGCAGGTCGCCGCCAACCGGCAGGACCGCCTGGTGATGGCCGGTGCGGCGAACCTCGCCAAGAGCGAGCAGGACTTCTCGGGCGGGCTCTTCCCCGTGCTCGAGGCGATCGAGGAACAGGTGACCCTGCTCCGCCTGTTCGGTGAGATGCAGATCGACGACGGCGTCGCGGCTCGCATCGGCGTCGAGAACGCCGAGTACGGGCTCGACGCGACGAGCATCGTCGCCGGCGGGTACCTGGCCGGCGGCGAACTCGCCCGGCTCGGCGTGCTCGGGCCGACCCGGATGGACTACGGCACGAACATGGCCGCCGTGCGCGCCGTCGCACGGTACCTGTCCAAACTCCTGGGTGAACATTGACCAGGTGCCCACGCGCCTGAGCGAGCCGGTCCCGACGGGGCGACCCGCGCCTCCAGGCCCACCGACGACCACCAGAACCGCGGCGACCGCCGCACCCGACCGACCGAACCGAACCGACTGAGGGATACGTGGCAGACCACTACGACGTCCTCGGCGTCCAGAAGGACGCCTCCGATGCCGACATCAAGAAGGCGTACCGCCGTCTGGCGCGCGAACTGCACCCGGACGTGAACCCGAGCCCCGACGCGGCCGAGCGCTTCAAGGACGTGACGCACGCGTACGACGTGCTGAGCGATCCCGAGCAGCGCCGCCGGTACGACGCCGGGCCCCAGGCCGACAGCCCCTTCGGTGGCGGAGCCGGCGGGTTCAGCGACATCTTCGACGCGTTCTTCGGTGGCGGTGGCGCCGGCGGTCGTGGCAACGGCCCGCGCAGCCGTGCCGAGCGCGGACAGGACGCCCTGCTCCGCATCGACGTCGACCTCGACGAGGTCGTCTTCGGTACCCACAAGGACGTCGAGGTCGACACCGCGGTGCTGTGCGAGACGTGCGGCGGTTCCTGCTGCGCGCCGGGCACGAGCCCGCAGACGTGCGACATCTGCGGCGGCACCGGCCACATCCAGCGCCAGGTCCGCTCGCTCCTCGGCAACGTCGTGACGAGCGCGCCCTGCGGCACCTGCCGCGGGTACGGCACCGTCATCCCGAACCCGTGCCCGACGTGCCAGGGCCAGGGACGCGTCCGCGCCCGCCGCACGGTGCCGGTGGACGTCCCCGCCGGCGTCGACTCCGGGCTCCGCCTGCAGATGCCCGGCCAGGGCGAGGTCGGCCCGGCCGGCGGCCCCTCCGGCGACCTCTACCTCGAGATCCGGGTGCGCCACCACGACGTGTTCAGCCGCGACGGGGACGACCTGCTCGCCACGCTCGAGGTCGCGATGACCGACGCCGTGCTCGGGACGACCGCGACGATCGACGGGCTCGACGGCCCGGTCGAGCTCGAGGTCCGTCCGGGTGTGCAGAGCGCCGACGTCCTCGTGATCAAGGACCGCGGCATCACGAAGCTCCGGGGCAACGGTCGTGGCGACCTCCGGGTCGGTGTGCAGGTCGTGACGCCGACGAAGCTCTCGCACAAGGAACGGCAGCTCGTCGAGCAGCTCGCGAAGTCGCACAAGGCCGCGAAGCCGCAGCTCGCCCGCTTCCAGCAGGGCATGTTCGGCAAGCTCCGCGACCGGTTCTTCAACTTCTGATGGCATCGCTCTACCTCGTCGGGTCGCTCGACGGCGTCACGGTCGGCGACACCGTCCCGCTCGACGGGGCGGAGGGGCGCCACGCCGTCACGGTCGCCCGGGTCCGGGTGGGGGAGACGCTGCGCCTGTCCGACGGTCGTGGCACCGTCGTGACCGGGGCCGTGACCGCGCTCGGGCGGGACACGCTCTCGTTGGCGGTGTCCACGGTCGCCGTCGACGACGCCCCCACACCGACGCTCACGCTCGTGCAGGCGCTCGCGAAGGGCGGCCGCGACGAGATGGCGGTGCAGGCGGCGACCGAGATCGGTGTCGACCGGATCGTGCCGTGGTCGGCGGCCCGCAGCGTCTCCCGCTGGGACGGCGCGAAGGTCGAGAAGGGCCGCGCACGCTGGACGGCGATCGCGCACGAGGCGTCGAAGCAGGCGATCCGTTCCCGGGTGCCCGTCGTCGACGCGCCGGTGACGACCGGGCAGCTCGCGGCTCCGGCTCCCGGAGCGGCCGACGGTGCTCGCGCCGTCCTCGTGCTGGACCCGGTCGGCGACGTCCGGCTCTCCGAGTGGGAACCGCCGAGCGACGTCGCCGAGATCGTGCTCGTCGTCGGACCCGAGGGCGGCATCGACGGTTCCGAGTTCGACCGGCTGGTGGCCGCCGGCGCCGTCCGGGTCCGCCTCGGCGACACGGTCCTCCGGACGTCCACCGCCGGCCCGGCCGCGCTCGCGGTCCTCCAGACGCGGCTCGGTCGCTGGTAGCGCCCGGATCGGGAAGGCGTGGCGTCGGTACCGCGTTCTACGATGGAGCCATGAGCACCAGCACGCCCAGCATCTTCTCCCGGATCATCGCGCGCGAGATCCCGGCGACCGTCGTCGCCGAGGACGACCGCGTGATCGCCATCGAGGACATCGCGCCGAAGGCACCCGTCCACGTGCTCGTCATCCCCAAGACCGAGCAGTACCGGAACGTCACCGAGCTCGCTGCCGGTGACCCGGACCTCCTCGCCCACCTGGTCGCCACCGCGCAGCGCATCGCCGACGAGCGTGCCGGCGGCCAGTACCGACTCGTCTTCAACACCGGCGAAGCCGCCGGTCAGACCGTGTTCCACGTGCACGCGCACGTACTCGCAGGTGAACTGCAGGAAGGCACCCTTGCCGGCTAACGAACCAGCACCCACCCCGGCCGACCCGACGGACGTCTCGGCCTCGATCCAGGTCGACGGCATCGCCATGGTGCAGCTGCTCGGCCCCCAGGACCGACTGCTCAAGACCGTCGAACGCCAGTACCCGGGCGTCCGCGTGCTCGTGCGTGGCAACGAGGTCACGCTGACCGGGCCCGAACGCGACGTCGCGCGCGCGCACGCCCTCGTCGACGAGCTCGTCGGCATGGTGAAGCGTGGACAGGACATCGGGCCGTCCGACATCCCCGTCTCCGCGAAGCTCCTCGACGAGGACCGCAAGCCGTCCGACACCTTCGGCACGCCGATCGTGTCGAGCCGCGGCAAGTCCGTGCGGCCGAAGACCGACGGGCAGCGGGCCTACGTCGACGCCATCGACGAGCACACGATCACGTTCGGTATCGGCCCCGCCGGTACCGGCAAGACGTACCTGGCGATGGCGAAGGCCGTCCAGGCGCTCCAGCGGCGCGAGGTCACCCGGATCATCCTGACGCGTCCCGCGGTCGAGGCCGGCGAGCGGCTCGGCTTCCTGCCGGGCACCCTCACCGACAAGATCGACCCGTACCTGCGCCCGCTCTACGACGCGCTCAACGAGATGATGGACCCCGAGCTGGTGCCGAAGCTCCTGGCCGCCGGCACGGTCGAGGTGGCCCCGCTGGCGTACATGCGCGGACGCACGCTGAACGACTCGTTCGTGGTCCTCGACGAGGCGCAGAACACGACGCCCGAGCAGATGAAGATGTTCCTGACGCGGCTCGGGTTCGGCTCGAAGATGGTCGTCACGGGTGACATCACCCAGGTCGACCTGCCGGGCAACCTGTCCGGGCTCCGGCTCGTCACGCGCATCCTCGGCGAGGTCGAGGACATCCACTTCGCCCGCCTCGGCAGCGAGGACGTCGTCCGCCACACGCTCGTCGGACGGATCGTGGACGCCTACACCGTCTACGACGAGGAACGCCTCGCCGAGCAGTCCGGGTACCGCCCGGGCGGCCGGGGCAGCGCCGCCACGCCGAACCCCGCCGGTGCGAACCGCGCCGAACGACGGGGGCGTCCGCCGCAGGACCGCCAGCGCTCCCCGTACCCCCAGAACGACTCCCGAGGAGGGAACCGGTGAGCATCGAGCTCAACAACGAGTCCGGCGTCGAGGTCGACGAGGCAGCCATCCAGCGCCTCGCCGCCTTCGCGCTCGACGCGCTCCACGTCCACGCCGATGCGGAGCTCGCGATCGTGCTCGTCGACGAGGGCGCGATGGAGCAGCTGCACGTCCGGTGGATGGACGAACCCGGGCCGACCGACGTCCTGAGCTTCCCGATGGACGAACTCCGTCCGGGCACCGAGGACGAACCGACACCCGCAGGCCTGCTCGGCGACATCGTGCTCTGCCCGCAGGTGGCCGAGGAACAGGCGAAGACCGCCGGGCACTCGAGCACCGACGAGATGCTCCTGCTGACCTGCCACGGCATCCTGCACCTGCTCGGGTTCGACCACGCCGAGCCGGACGAGAAGGCGGAGATGTTCGGGCTGCAGGGCGAGATCCTCACGGCCTTCGCCGCCCAGCGCCGCGGGCGGTGAGCTGATGCTGCTCGTCGTCGGCCTGCTGGCGGTGGCGTTCGTGCTGGTCGTCGTCGGTGGCCTGCTCGCCGCGTCCGACGCCGCGCTCTCCGTCCTCTCCCGCGCCGACCTCGACGAGATCGCGCGGGAGAGCAAGCACCGCCGCGCCATCGAGGCGGTCGGCGACGACGTCGGGGCGCACGTCAACGCGCTCAACTTCTTCCGGGTGCTCGCCGAGACCGCCGCCGCCGTGCTCGTCACGATCGCGCTCGTGATGGTCTTCGACACGTGGTGGGTCGCGCTCATCGTGGCCGCCGCGATCATGACCGCGGTGTCGTTCGTGCTCGTCGGGTCCAGCCCGCGCAGCGTCGGTCGCGCGCACGCCGAACGGCTCATCGCGACGACGGGCGGGCTCGTCCGGGCCGTGCGCATCGTGCTCGGTCCGCTCGCCGGCCTGCTCGTGGCGATCGGCGACCGCGTCACGCCCGGGCGCGGGGGCAGTGCGTCGACGGTGTCGAGCGAGGAGCAGCTGCTGTCGCTCGTCGACGAGGCCACCGAGAGCAACGTCCTCGAGCAGGACGACCGCGAGCTCATCCACTCGGTCTTCGAGTTCAGCGACACCCTCGTGCGCGAGGTGATGGTGCCGCGCACCGACATGCTCACCGTCGACGGTTCGGACACCCTCGCGAGCGGCATGGAGCAGTTCCTCGCCGCGGGCGTCTCCCGCATGCCCGTCACCGGCAAGGGCAGCGACGACGTGCTCGGGGTCCTCTACCTGCGTGACGTGGCCCGGGCCCTGTACGAGCGCCCGGGGTCCGGTACGAAGCGGGTCACGACGCTCCTCCGCCCGGCGGAGTTCGTGCCGGAGTCGAAGGCCGCCGACGACACCCTGCGCCACATGCAGGTCGCGAAGAACCACCTCGTGCTCGTCGTCGACGAGTACGGCGGCGTCGCCGGGCTCGTCACGATGGAGGACCTCATCGAGGAGCTCGTCGGCGACATCTCGGACGAGTACGACCGCGCCGTGGTCGACCGGGTCGAGGTCGAGCCGGGCGTCTGGCGGATCTCCGCCCGACTGCCGATCGACGACCTCGGCGACCTGTTCGGCATCGAGCTCGAGGACGACGACGTCGACACCGCCGGCGGGCTGCTCACCAAGGAGCTCGGCCACCTGGCGATCAGCGGCGACAGCGTCACCGTGTCCGGCGTCGTGCTCACGGCCGACCGGGTCGAGGGCAAGCGCCGCCACCTCATCACCGTGCTCGCCGAGCGCACGCCCGGACTCGCGGACGTCGAGGACGCCTTCGACGACGCAGCATCCACCACGACGGGAACCACGCACGCATGACCGACACCACGCCAGCCACCGCCGGACCGACCGAGCCGTACCGTGCCGGGTTCGTCTCGTTCGTGGGGCGCCCGAACGTCGGGAAGTCCACGCTGACGAACGCGCTCGTCGGCCAGAAGGTCGCGATCACCTCGTCGAAGCCGCAGACCACCCGCCGCGCCATCCGCGGGATCGTGCACCGGCCGAACGGCCAGGTCATCATCGTCGACACCCCCGGCGTGCACCGACCGCGCACCCTGCTCGGCGAGCGGCTGAACGACCTCGTGCAGTCCACCCTCGGGGACGTCGACGTCATCGGGCTCTGCGTCCCGGCGAACGAGCCGATCGGCCCCGGCGACCGGTTCATCAACGACACGCTGGACCAGTACCCGCGTGCGAAGAAGGTCGCCATCGTCACGAAGATCGACCGGGCCGCCAAGGACAAGGTCGGGGAGCAACTGCTCGCGGTGTCGAAGCTCCGCGAGTGGGACGCCATCGTGCCGACCTCGGGCACGAGGGGACTGCAGCTCGAGGACCTGCTCGGCGTGATCACGTCGCTGCTGCCCGAGTCGCCCCAGCTCTACGACGACGCCGCGGTGACCGAGGAGACCGACGAGGAGCGGATCGGCGAACTCATCCGCGAAGCCGCGCTCGAGGGCGTGCGCGACGAGCTGCCGCACTCGCTCGCCGTCGTGATCGAGGACGTCGTCGAGCCCGACGAGGACGACGAACCGGACGGCCCGCTGCGCATCTTCGCGAACCTCTTCGTCGAGCGGGACAGCCAGAAGGCGATCGTCATCGGCCGCAAGGGGGAGCGCCTCAAGGACGTCGGGTCGCGGGCCCGCACCGAGATCGAGGCGCTGCTCGGCGGCCGCCACGTGTACCTCAACATCCGGGTGAAGGTCGCGAAGGAGTGGCAGCGCGACCCGAAGCAGCTCGGGCGACTCGGCTTCTGACCCGATCGTCTGCTGACGTCAACCTGGAGGCGGACGCGCACCGCGCCTCCTGGACGTACCGTGGTGTGGTGTTCCGTCCCATGCTGCGCGCGCAGGTGATCACCGACGTCGTGATCGCGGTCCTGCTCGGCGCGCTCGTGCTCGTCGTGACCGCGCGCGGACTGGACTCGCCGTTCGCGCTCCTGACGGTCCTCGGCATGACGGCCGCGCTGGCGCTCCGGCGCCTGTCGCCGGGGCTCGCGCTCGGTGTGGCGTGGGTATTCGCCGTCCTCGAGATGGTCACCCTGCAGATGCCCGACCTGTCGAACGCGTTCATCGCCGGGGTGGTCTACTCGACGAGCCGCTACGGCAGCCGGCGCGTCCGGCTGGCGGGCCTGGTGTCCTCGATCGTCGGCCCCGTGACGGCGGCCGTCTACCTCGGTCTCGACGACTACCGGCAGCGGCAGGGCATCGTGACGGCGACGACGCCCGAGCAGGAGTCGCTCAAGGTCGCGATCGCCTACTTCGCGATCGTGCTGCTGCTGCTCCTCCTGCCGTGGCTCGCCGGTCTCGTGCTCCGCACCCGGCGGTCGGCGAGCATGAGCCGAGAGGCCCAGCTCCTCGCCGAGCGCGACGCCGCACGGGCCGATCGCGCCGTCGCCGTGGAGCAGGAACGCGTCCGGATCGCCCGAGACATGCACGACATCGTCGCGCACTCGCTGGCGGTTGTGATCGCCCAGGCGGACGGTGCCCGGTACGCGTTGAAGGCGGACCCGGCGATCGCCGACGAAGCGCTCGGGACCATCTCGAGCACCGCCCGCCGTGCCCTCGGCGACGTGCGCGAACTGCTCGGTGCGCTGCGGCACGAGCAGGGCACCGCACCGACCCCGGAGATCGACGACATCGACCGGCTGATCGGCGAGATGCGTGGCGTCGGTCTCGACGTGCGGGTCGAGCGCGAGGGCGATTCGTCTGGACTGCCGACCACGACACAGCTCGCCGTCTACCGGATCGTCCAGGAGAGCCTGACGAACGCGTGGAAGCACGGCGAGCCGAACACCCCGGTGCGCGCCAGCCTCACGTACCGGCCGGACACCGTCGAGATCACGGTCGTCAACCGGCGCGCCGACGACGGCACGCGCGGGCCCGGCACCGGACACGGGCTGGTCGGCATGCGCGAACGTGCCACCATGACCGGGGGGACGATGACCGCGGGACCGCGGGGCGACGACTTCGCGGTCGCGGTCCGGATGCCGTCCGTCCCCGCGAGCGGCCAGATGCCGCGCGGGCTCGTCCCGACCACACCCTCGACCCTCCAGGAGCGCACCGGCCGATGAACGACACCCCGATCCGCGTCGCGCTCGTCGACGACCAGGCCCTGTTCCGCACCGGCATCCGGATGCTCATCGACTCGCAGGCCGACCTGCAGTTCGTCGGCGAAGCCGGCGACGGTGCCGAGGGCGTGGAGCTCGTGCGGCGCGGGCGTCCCGACGTCGTGCTCATGGACGTCCGCATGCCGGTGATGGACGGCATCACCGCCACCGCCCGCATCGTCGAGGACAGCGGGACCGACGGCGCGAAGGTGCTCGTGCTCACCACGTTCGACTTCGACGAGGCAGCGGCGAAGGCGATCCGAGCCGGTGCCAGCGGCTTCGTGCTGAAGGACGCCGACCCGGAGTTCCTGCTCGCAGCGATCCGCACGGTGCACGCCGGGACCGCGGTGTTCGCGGCGTCGGCGACCCGTGAGCTCCTCCGCCGTTACGAGGACACGAGCGAGCAGGCGGCCTCGGTGCCGGCCGCGTTCGACGACCTGACGCCGCGCGAACGGGAGATCTTCGACCTGGCGGCGCGGGGCTTCAGCAACAGCGAGATCGCGCAGCACGAGTACGTGAGCGAGGCGACGGTGAAGACGCACATCTCGCGCGTCCTCACCAAGCTCGAGCTGCGGGACCGCGTGCGGCTCGTGGTGTTCGCGCACGAGCACGGTCTGGTCGCGAAGGCCGACTGACCGTGGCTGCGCGCTGCGCGCTGCGCGCTGCGCGCTGCGCGCTGCGCGCTGCGCGCTGACGGTCCGTCATCCGTCAGGATGACTTCTCCCCAGGCAGTGGAGCCGAGCGGACGATCCACAGGAGCCGCTGGGCCGACGCGGGGCGTGCCTCCTGGCCGTCATCGTGGAGTCATGACCACGAGCAGCAGACCGATCATCCGTCTCGACCGCGTTTCGAAGCACTACGGCGATGCCGTGCGGCGGGTGACGGCGTTGGACGATGTGAGTGTTGACATCGGTGCGGGGGAGTTCACGGCGGTGATGGGTCCGTCGGGTTCGGGGAAGTCGACGTTGATGCACGTCGCGGCGGGGCTCGACCAGGTGTCGTCTGGTCGGATCTGGATCGACGGGGTGGACGTCACGGGGTTGGGTGACAAGGAGTTGACGGAGTTGCGGCGTCGTCGGTTGGGGTTCGTGTTCCAGTCGTTCAACCTGGTGCCGACGTTGGATGTGGCGGAGAACATCCGGTTGCCGTTCCTGTTGGGTGGGCACAAGGTGACTCGTGAGGAGTCGGCGTGGATCGACCGGTTGGTGGAGATGCTGGGGTTGGGGGATCGGTTGTCGCATCGTCCGCACCAGTTGTCGGGTGGGCAGCAGCAGCGGGTGGCGATCGCGCGGGCGTTGGCGTCGCGGCCGGCGGTGGTGGTCGCGGACGAGCCGACGGGGGCGTTGGATTCGCGGACGGGTCGTGATGTGTTGCAGATCTTGCGGGGTGCGGTGTCGGAGTGGGGGCAGAGCGTGGTGATGGTGACGCACGATCCGGTGGCTGCGGCGAACGCTGATCGGATCCTGTTCTTGGCGGATGGTCGTGTGGTGGGGGATCGTCCGGCAATGGATGCCGCGGCGATCTCGACCACGATGCTCGGCATGGAGACCGCAGCGTGAACGGCGTCCGCGCGTTCGCCCCGACCGTCCTCGTCGCGGCGCTCGGCACCACCTTCGGGTCGGCACTGGTCATCGCGCCGGGGATCGTCACCGAGGCCCTGGCGGCCTCCGGTCTCTCCGAGCTCGGCCCGGTGAAGGCGATCCTCTCGGTCGTCGGGTGGCTCTTCCTCGGCATCGCCCTCTACGTCGGTGCGATCGTCACGGCGAACACCTGCGCCACGCTCATCGCCGGGCAGACCCGCATCATCGCGCTGCAGCGGCTCGTCGGGGCGACCGGCGCCTCGTTGCGTGCACGGATCACCCGGACCGGCCTCGTCGTCGGGGTGCTCGGCGGTCTGATCGGGGCGGTCGTCGGCACCGGGCTCAGTGCGCTCTTCGTCGTCGTGCTGCGGGGCAACGGGTTCCTGCCGGACACCGCGTACACGATCGTGCCGTGGGAGCTCGTGCTCCCGGTCGTGGCGGTCGTCCTCGCCACCTGGGGTGCGTTCGCGGCCGGTTCGCGGCGGGTGCTCACCGTGACGCCGCTCGAGGCGCTCTCGTCGAGCGTCGAACCGAGTCACGACGACGTCCGCTCCGGGACCGCTCGGAAGGTCTGGGCGATCGTGCTCATGGCTGCGGGCGGCCTGCTCCTGCTCGTCGGGCTGCTCGCCAGCGGGCTCTCGCCCATCGCGGTCCTGCCGGCAGCGCTCGGGGGCTTCGTCTCCTTCGCCGGGGTGGCCGTCGGTGCGACGATCGTGATGCCGCCCGTGCTGCAGCTCATCGGACGCATCGGGGCCCGTGACCCCGTCGTGCTGCTCGCCGGCCGCAACGCCATGCGCGCACCCGGCCGGTCCGCACGGGCGACCATCGGGCTCGTCATCGGCGTCACCCTGCTCGTCACGTTCGCCGTGGCGCTCGGCATCATGCAGCACGTGCTCGGTGCCCAGCTGCAGGCCATGGACCAGGGGCAGATGACGAAGGAGATGCTCGAGGGGCAGCGAGACTTCTTCGTCCAGCTGAACGCCGTGGTGAGCGTCATCGTCGGGTTCTCCGCCGTGATCGCCGCGGTGGGGGTCGTGAACGCGCTCGCCCTCGGGGTGCTGCAGCGCCGGCGGGAGCTCGGGCTGCTGCGGGTGCTCGGGCTGACCGGGGCGCAGGTCCGGCGGATGATCGTCACCGAGGCCGTCCAGATGGTCGTCGCAGCCGTCGTCACCGGGCTCGTGCTCGGCACCTTCTACGGGTGGGTCGGTGGGCAGACGTTGCTCGGTTCGCTCGGCTTCGCGACGACGCCGGTGCTGCCGCCGTTGACGGTGGGGATCGTGGTCGTAGGAGCGTTGGTCCTCGCGGTGGTCGCGACGATCGCGCCGGTGCGGCGTGCGATGCGGGTGCCGCCGACGGAGGCGCTGGCGGTCGACTGAGACTGCTGATCGCTCCTGATCACCCCATCGGATGACGCGGCGTGGGTCCGATATTGAAATACTGGACGCATGGACATGCAATCGATCATCCGTCTTGACCGCGTTTCGAAGCACTACGGCGATGCCGTGCGGCGGGTGAGGGCGTTGGACGATGTGAGTGTCGACATCGGTGCGGGGGAGTTCACGGCGGTGATGGGGCCGTCGGGTTCGGGGAAGTCGACGTTGATGCACGTCGCGGCGGGGCTCGACCAGGTGTCGTCGGGTCGGATCTGGATCGACGGGGTGGACGTCACGGGGTTGGGTGACAAGGAGTTGACGGAGTTGCGGCGTCGTCGGTTGGGGTTCGTGTTCCAGTCGTTCAACCTGGTCCCGACGTTGGACGTGGCGGAGAACATCCGGTTGCCGTTCCTGTTGGGTGGGCACAAGGTGACTCGCGAGGAGTCGGCGTGGATCGACCGTCTCGTCGAGATGCTGGGGTTGGGGGATCGGTTGTCGCATCGTCCGCACCAGTTGTCGGGTGGGCAGCAGCAGCGGGTGGCGATCGCGCGGGCGTTGGCGTCGCGGCCGGCGGTGGTGGTCGCGGACGAGCCGACGGGGGCGTTGGATTCGCGGACGGGTCGTGATGTGTTGCAGATCTTGCGGGGTGCGGTGTCGGAGTGGGGGCAGAGCGTGGTGATGGTGACGCATGATCCGGTGGCTGCGGCGAATGCTGATCGGATCCTGTTCCTGGCGGATGGTCGTGTGGTGGGGGATCGTCCGGCGATGGATGCCGCGGCGATCTCGACCACGATGCTCGGCATGGAGACCGCAGCGTGAACGGGCAGCACCGAGCGCGCCGCTCCCGGCGATGGTCCGTCCCGACACGAGCGCTCGCGGACAACGGCGGTTCGGTCGTCGTCGCCGTCCTCGCTGGCACCTTCGGTGGAGTGGTCGTCGCGGCTGCTGAGCTCGCAGGGCGGATCCTCGACGCGGGAGCGCGCACCGGCCAGAGCGGCACCGTCGCAGTCCTCCTCCCGCTGGCGGCGTGGGTCTTCTTCGGCGTCGCACTCTCCGTCGCGTCGGTCGTCACGGTGAACACATGCGGGACCGCGATGGCAGGTCGGACCCGGGTGCTCGCGCTCGAACGACTGCTCGGCGGGTCGGCGTCGCTGCTCCGCCGACGGCTGACCCGTGCCGGCGCGGTCGTCGGGATCATCGGGGCGTTGGCCGGGGTGCTCCTCGCGCTCGCGCTGGCGAACGTGGGGGTCGTCGTGGCGGGGTCGACCGGCATCGTCGAGGACTCGAGTCCGCTGGTGCCCCTGCAGTCCCTGGTCGTGTGGGTGACGGTCGCGGGCGCCGTGGTCATCGCGTTCCGGATCGGGTCCCGTCGGGTGCTCTCGCTCGCGCCCCTCCAGGCGCTGGGGTCGACGGTCGAGTCCGAGGTCTCAGCGCGCACGAATCCGTGGCGCACGGCGGTCGCGGTGGTCCTCTTCCTCGGGGGCTGGATCGGTGTCGCCGGCTCGATCGTCCTCGGAGCGACGTCGTACCTCGCCGTGCTGCTCGCCGTCGCGGCGGGGGCGGTCTCGTTCGCCGGTCTGGTGCTCGGGTCGCCGGTCGTCCTGCCGCCCGTCCTCCGACTCGTGGCCGCGGTCGGCCGGTTCCCGATGGCGATGCTCGCGGGCCGCAACGCCCTGCGGTCGCCGGCGCGCGCCTCCCGGGCCGCCGTCGGGCTCCTCATCGCGGTCACCCTCGTCGTGACGTTCTCGGTCGGGCTCGCCACCTACGAGGCCATGCTCGTCCGACAGGTCGACGGCGACCCGGTCTACTACCGCGGCATCCATGATCAGTTCGTCGCGCTCTCGACGATGTTCACCGTGCTGATCGGTGGTGCCGGCGTGATCGCGGCGGCAGGTGTGGTGAACGTTTCGTCGATGACCGTCGCACAACGCAGGCAGGAGTTCGGACTGCTTCGGACGCTCGGTGCGACCCGGCGTCAGGTGGCCGTGATGGTCACGGTCGAGACGGTGGTCATGGTGACGGTGGCGCTGGTCCTCGGCGTGCTCCTCGGTGTCGGCTACGGCTGGGCCGGCGCGTACTCGATCCTCAGGACGACGCAGGGAGCAGCGCTGATCGCGCCCGTCTTCCCGCTGTCGGCCGTCGCGGTGGTCGTGATCGGGACGCTCGCGGTCGCGCTCTGGTCGGTGCTCGGTCCGGTGCGGCGTGCGATGCGGGTGCCGCCGACGGAGGCGCTGGCGGTCGACTGAGACGCCGCTCGCGGTCGCTCGGGTCGCACGGGTCGCACGTTCGGTCGCTCGGGCCGGCCGAGGTCGCACGTTCGGTCGCTCGGGCCGGCCGAGGTCGCACGTTCGGTCGTTCGGGTCGGCCGAGGTCGCACGAAGTGTCGCTCGCGGTGCCTGCGGGCGACGGTTCGTGCGACCTCGACGCCCCGGCCGCGGCACGTCGTGCGACCTCGGACCCCGGGCCCCGGGTCGTGCGACCTCGGCGCCCCGCGACGGCTCGCTCTGTCACACGGACCGCCGCCGGTGCTACCGTGGACTCGATGTACTCGGCGCTCCTCCTCCTTCGCTGCCGCGACGAGGCCTGACACAACGGCCCACCTCGTCGCGGAGTCCGTCGTGGCCTGACCCACACCTGACGACGAAAGCGACGAAACGATGCAGAACACCCAGCGCCCCTCCGGGATGCCGATCCACAAGTACGTCCCGTTCCACGACCAGATCCGTGTCGACCTCCCGGACCGCACCTGGCCGACGAAGCGCATCGACAAGGCGCCGCGGTGGTGCGCGGTCGACCTGCGCGACGGCAACCAGGCCCTGATCGACCCGATGGACTCCGAGCGCAAGCGCGCCATGTTCGATCTGCTCGTCCGGATGGGCTACAAGGAGATCGAGGTCGGGTTCCCGAGCGCCTCGCAGACCGACTTCGACTTCGTCCGCTCGCTCATCGACGAGGGCGCCATCCCCGACGACGTCACGATCCAGGTGCTGACCCAGGCGCGCGAGCACCTCATCAACCGCACGTACGAGGCGATCGACGGCGCGAAGCAGGCCATCGTGCACCTGTACAACTCGACGTCGATCGTCCAGCGCGAGGTCGTGTTCCGCACCGACGTGCAGGGCGTCGTCGACATCGCGGTGTCCGGCGCGAAGCTGTGCCGCGCGGCCGAGGCGACCCTGCAGCACGACACGAAGGTGTTCTACGAGTACTCGCCCGAGTCGTACACGGGCACCGAGCTCGAGGTCGCGGTCCAGATCTGCAACGCCGTGCTCGAGGTCTTCGAGCCGACGCCCGACCGCAAGGTGATCATCAACCTGCCGGCGACCGTCGAGATGGCGACGCCGAACGTCTACGCCGACTCGATCGAGTGGATGTCGCGCAACCTCGCCCACCGCGACGACGTCATCCTCTCCCTGCACCCCCACAACGACCGCGGCACCGCCGTCGCGGCCGCGGAGCTCGGGTACATGGCCGGCGCCGACCGCATCGAGGGCTGCCTGTTCGGCAACGGTGAGCGCACCGGCAACGTCGACCTGGTCGCACTCGGCATGAACCTGTTCACGCAGGGGATCGACCCCGAGATCGACTTCTCGGACATCGACCAGATCAAGCGCACGGTCGAGTACTGCAACCAGCTGCCGGTGCCGGAGCGCCAGCCGTGGGCGGGCGACCTCGTCTACACGGCGTTCAGCGGCTCGCACCAGGACGCCATCAACAAGGGCTTCGAGGCCATGAAGGCCAAGGCCGCGGACGCCGGCAAGGACATCGACGAGATCGCGTGGGCGGTGCCGTACCTGCCCGTCGACCCGAAGGACATCGGCCGTTCGTACGAGGCCGTGATCCGCGTCAACTCCCAGTCCGGCAAGGGCGGCGTCGCCTACCTGCTCAAGACGGACCACTCGATCGACCTGCCCCGCAAGCTGCAGATCGAGTTCTCCGGGGTCGTGCAGCAGCGCACCGACGCCGAGGGCGGCGAGTTCTCGTCCGAGCGCATCTGGGACCTCTTCCGCGACGAGTACCTGCCCGCGGCCGACGAGTCCGACAAGTGGGGCCGCTACGAGATCACGAAGACCGCGACCTCGAGCGACTTCGACGGCACGACGAAGCTCTCGGTCGCCCTGCGCGTCGACGACGGCTCGATCACGTCCGACGCCGTCGGGACGGGCCCGATCGACGCGTTCCTCACGGTGATGCGGGACCAGGGCGTCGACGTGACGCTCTACGACTACTCGGAGCACACGATGAGCGCCTCGGGTGACGCGCAAGCCGCGTCCTACGTCGAGCTCGACGTCGACGGCGTCCGGCTGTGGGGCGTCGGGATCGACGCCGACATCGCCACCGCGTCGCTCAAGGCGATCGTCTCGGCGGTCAACCGCGCGGTGCGCGCGGGGGCTGCGTCCGGCGCGTCGGAGCTGGTCTCGGCGTAACGCGTTCCGTCCAGGAGGCGCGGTGCGGGTCCGACCCGCACCGCGCCTCCTGTGCGTGGTCGCGCTGGTGCGTGCGTGCGTGCGTGCGTGCGTGCGTGCCGCGAGCGGGACGTTTCTGTCCCGCTCGTCGGTGGCGAGCGGCGCCTTCCGCCCGCTCGGCGGACGTGAGCGGCGTGTCGCGCCCGCTCGACGCCCGCCCGCTCGCGCGCCGCGAGCAGCGCGGCGCGGAGCGTCGGTGGCGCGGGGGATACTGGACCAATGCCGCTGTACCGGGACGAGTGCGTCGTGTTGCGCACCCACAAGCTCGGTGAAGCCGACCGCATCGTCACGATGCTGAGCCGGCAGCACGGCAAGATCCGGGCGGTGGCGAAGGGCGTCCGGCGGACCGCGTCGAAGTTCGGGTCCCGGCTCGAGCCGTTCATGGTCGTCGACGCCCAGTTCTACGAGGGCCGCTCGCTCGACATCGTCACGCAGACCGAGTCGCTCGGTTCGTACGGCGCGCAGATCGTCGCCGACTACGGGGCCTACACCGCCGCCAGCGCGATGGTCGAGACCGCCGACCGCCTGAGCGAGGCCGACGCCGGACTGCAGCAGTACCTGCTCCTCGTCGGGGCGCTCCGGTCGCTGGCGCGCGGCGAGCACGTGACGAGTGCGACGCTCGACTCGTACCTGTTGCGCGCGATGAGCATCGCGGGGTGGGCGCCGTCGTTCCGCGACTGCGCGGTCACCGGCGAGCCCGGGCCGCACTCGGCGTTCGTCGTGCAGCTCGGCGGCGTGGTGGCGGACCACGCGGCGCCCCCGGGGACACCGCGGCTCGACCCGGACACCCTGCAGCTCCTGGGCTCCCTGCTCGCCGGCGACTGGAGCACGGTGGACGCGTCGGACGAGCGCACGCGCTCCCGGGCGTCCGGCGTGGTGGCGGCGTACGCCCAGTGGCACCTGGAACGATCGCTCCGGTCGCTGCCGCACGTCGACCGCACCGAGCACCCGTCCCCGGTCCATCCGACACCGGGTGGCGTGCCCGCCGCGGTCGCCGCGACCCCGGCACCCACGCTGCCGGAGCCGCCGGTCCCGTCCGACCACGCCCCCGGCCACGCGCCCGGCAACACGCCCGGCCACGCGCCCGGCCACGCGCCCGGCAACACGCCCGGCAACACGCCCGACCACGCGTCCGACCAGCCGTCCGACCACGGAGGAACCCCTGCATGAGCCCTCGCCGGTACGCCGAGTCCGAGCCGCTGAAGCCCGTCGACTGGACGGGTGAGCACCCTCCGGCGATCCCGCTGCAGTTCGTCCCCGAGCACGTCGCGATCGTGATGGACGGCAACGGCCGCTGGGCGAACCAGCGCGGCCTCACCCGGGTCGAAGGGCACCGCGCGGGTGAGGCATCGCTCCTCGACGTGGTCGCCGGCGCCGTGCAGATCGGCGTCAAGCACGTCTCTGCGTACGCGTTCTCGACCGAGAACTGGAAGCGCTCACCCGACGAGGTCCGCTTCCTGATGGGCTTCAACCGCGAGGTCCTGCACCGCCGCCGCGACCAACTGAACGCGTGGGGCGTCCGGATCCGGTGGGCGGGACGGCGTCCGCGGCTCTGGCGCAGCGTGATCGACGAGCTGCAGACCGCCGAGCGCATGACCGCCGACAACGACGTGTGCACGCTGACGATGTGCGTCAACTACGGCGGTCGGAACGAGATCGTCGACGCGGTCCGGGGCATGGCCGAGGACGTCGCCGCCGGGCGCCTCAAGCCGAGCCAGGTCACCGAGAAGGCCCTCGCGAAGCGGCTGTACGTGCCGGAGCTGCCGGACGTCGACCTCTTCCTGCGGAGCTCGGGGGAGCAGCGGACGTCCAACTTCATGCTGTGGCAGTCGGCGTACGCCGAGATGGTGTTCCTCGACCGGCTGTGGCCGGACTTCCGTCGCACCGACCTGTGGGGAGCGATCGAGCAGTACGCGCGCCGCGATCGACGGTTCGGCGGGGCGGTGGACGCACCGACGGCCTGACAGGAGGCGCGGGTCGGCGCCGACCCGCGCCTCCCGTCCGACGGTTCCCGGCTCGACCGAGCGCCCCGCCTCCGGCTCAGCCGAGCAGGTGTGCCGCGCCGCGGACCGCGTCGAGCGCCGCGCGGACGCTCGGCACCCGGTCCGCGCCC
>NZ_JABXGF010000004.1:0-160848 GCF_025407985.1 Curtobacterium sp. C2H10
CGCCGCGCCTCACCCGCACAGCGCCAGCGCCTCGCTCCGCCACCGGGCGTGCAGCTCCCACGGGTCACTCACGCCCGCGGCCACGACCGCGACGTGCTCGAGCAACTCCGGCGTCACCCGGAACCACTCCGTACCGGGGTACCGCGACCCGGCGAACTGCGCGTGCCGCCGCCGCTCGAGCGTCCGGTCGCCGCGCTCGAACCCGAGGAGGTCCTGGTGCGGGATCGCCGCGAGCCGCTGCCGCGGGTTCGCCGTCGTCCCGATCTTGATCCGGTCGCCGAAGTCGTCCCGCATCCGCAGGTAGTACACGACGTCGACCCGCGGGGGAGCGAGGTCCCCGTCCGGCACGTCGCCCCAGCGCCACTCGCACGCCGCACACACCGCACCCGACGGGAAGCGCACCCCGACCCGCGACCCGCACACCGGGCACGGGCCGGGCAGCACGTCCTCGACGCCGACGTGCTCGGCGGCGGCGTCGACCACGAGGGCGACGTGTCCGGCGCACAGCGGCACCGCGGGCACCGCCGACCCGGCGACCGCACCGGCGTCGCAACCGGGCGCGCAGCACGAGAGGGCGACCATGCCGGGAACGCTAGCCCGACCCACCGACGTCAGCCGCGCCTCCAGGCCCGAGCGCTACTCGGTGAAGATGACGCCGATCGGTTCGCGCTTCTCCTCCTGGAACCGGTCCTCGGCGCGCCCGAGCGCCCAGTACGCGGACAGCGACATCTCGGACTTCTCGAGTCCCCAGTCGTCCTGCAGCAGTCGACGGATCGCCTTCATCGCGGTCCGCTCGCCGTGCGCGAACACCTGCACGGGCCTGGAGGCGCGCTCCAGCGAGCGAGCCGCCTCCAGCAGCAGCGTGCCCGGCTCGGCGCCGGTGGCGTCGCGGTGCAGCCACCGCAGGTCGACCCCGGCCGGGTGCGCGACGTCCTGCTCGTCGGCCGGACCCGCCACCTCGACGAGGGCGACGCCCGTGGCGGTGTCGGCCATGCCCTCGAGGGCGGCGGAGATCGCGGGGAGCGCGCTGTCGTCGCCGAGCAGCACGTGGGTGACGGCGGGGTCGGTGGACGGGGCGTACCCGCCGCCGGGACCGGAGAGCGCGAGGAGGTCGCCGGGCTGCGCCGAGGCCGCCCAGGGACCCGCGAGGCCGTCGTCGCCGTGCACGACGAAGTCGACGGCGATGGTCTTCGCCTCGTGGTCGACGGCGCGCACGGTGTAGGTGCGGCGCGCCGGCCGGTCGTGCTTCGGGAGCGACTCGCGCAGCGACTCGAGGTCGTACGGCGGCGTGAGCCCGAGCGACGGCTTCGCGAGCAGGAGCTTGACGTACTTGTCCGTGGTGGCGAGCCGCTCCGGGTCCGCTGCCGCGACGAACTCGTCGAAGGCGGGACCGCCGAGGTGGACGCGGACCATGTGCGGCGAGAGACGCTCCGTGCGGTCGACGACGAAGACGTGCTGGGGGCGTTTGGGTTTCGAGCTCATCGGTGCGAGCTTCCTCTCTCGACTTCTGGGTGCGCTGTGCTTGACGTACCGCTCAGTAAGGTTAGCCTTACCTCCATGGACACCGTCATCCCGTTCTCCGAGCTGCTGCGTCGGCGCACGCGTCGCTCGCAGGGGTCGGGTGGCGACGGGTTCATGCAGGACCTGCTCGCCGGGCGGTGCGACGTCGGCGAGTACGCGGCCCTGCTCGGACAGTACGCGTTCGTGTACGACGCCCTCGAGCGCGCGGCCGAGCGGATGGCGGACCACCCCGTGGCTGCCCCCTTCGTCACGTCGCAGTTGACGCGGATGCCGGCGATCCGGGCGGACCTCGAGTACCTCATCGGTCCGGACTGGTCCGAGCTCGTGTGCCCGCTGCCCGAGACCACCGCGTACGTCCGACGACTGAACGAGATCGCGGCGACGTGGCCCGGCGGGTTCGTCGCCCACCACTACACGCGGTCCCTCGGCGACCTGTCCGGCGGGCGACTCATCGGGCGGCTGCTCGCGGAGCAGTTCGGCTTCGAGACGAACGGCGTCCTGTTCTACATCTTCGACCAGGTCGCCGACCCGAGCGCGTTCGAGCAGACCTACCGGGCGCAGCTCGACGCGGCTCCGTGGTCGGCCGAGGAACGCGAACGCGTGATCGCCGAGGTCGAGCTGGCGCACCGGCTCGACAGCGGGCTGCTCGCGGGGCTCGACGCGACGCGGGGGCCGGTGCTCGGCCGTCCCGGGGCGTGGTCCGACGACGACGGGCCGCACGGCGCGGGCGACGACGTGGCCGTGATCGCGTGACCGAGCCGAGTTGACCCGAGCGGCCACGTGCCGCCCACCAGACCCGCCGGGATCGCGGAGCGCGTCGCTTCGCAGGGGTGCTTCCGCCACGCGCCGCGATCCCGGCGCTCCCTTCGTTCGTGCCGCGCCGCGCCGCGGGCGCTTCGTGAGCAGAAGCTGTCGGGTGCGGGCAGCCCAGGCGACCATTTCTGCTCACGAAGCGCGCCCGCCACCCCGCCGCCCGCCACCCCCGCCGCCCGCGCCGCCCCCCGCCTCAGTGCCGCATGCGGCGCGCGAGCTTCTGGATCGGGCCGGTCTTCGGCGCGCGCTCCGCGGGTTCGACGACCTCCTGCTGGTAGAAGTCCGCGAGGTCCGCCATCAACGCCCGACGCTCCGCCCGCGCGTACGCCCGACGCTCCCGCGTGAAGGCGATCACCGTCGACCAGCACATCAGCACCATCACGATGCTGAACGGGAGCGCCGTCGTGATCGCCGCGGTCTTCAGCGCGTTCAGCCCGCCCGCGAGCAGGAGCGCCACCGCGACGAGGGCCGTGACCCCGGCGAAGAACACCCGGATCCAGTTCTTCGGCTCGATCTGCCCGCCGGTCGCGATCATGCCCATCACGAGCGCACCCGAGTCCGCCGAGGTCACGAAGAACACCCCGATCAGGATGATCGCCCCGATCACGAGCACGGACCCGGCGGGCATCCCGCCGAGCAGCTGGAACAGGACCTGCTCGACGGACACGCTGCCGTCCGCCCCGACGAGGTCGCCGGTGCCGTGCAGCTGGTCGTACAGCGCGGTCCCGCCCATGATCGCGAACCAGAGGAAGGTCAGGAGCGTCGGGACGAACAGCACGCCGAGCACGAACTGCCGAACGGTCCGTCCGCGGGAGATCCGCGCGATGAAGATGCCGACGAACGGCGCCCACGACATCCACCAGCCCCAGTAGAACGTCGTCCACGCGCCCTGCCACTCCTGCCCGGCCTGACCCGCGAAGGCACTCGTGTCGAACGCCAGCCCGACGAAGCCCTGCACGTACTGCCCGATCGACTGCACGAACTCGCCGAGCAGGAACTGCGTCGGCCCGACGAAGAGGACGAAGACGAGCAGCACGGCCGCCAGCACGAGGTTGATGTTCGACAGGATCTTCATGCCCTTGCCGACACCGCTCAGCAGCGACCCGACGGCGATCAGCGTGACGACGACGATCAACCCGATCTGCAGGCCCCGGGTGTTCTCCGCCGCGCCGGTGTACTCGAGCCCCGACCCGATCTGGAGCACGCCGAGCCCGAGCGACGTCGCGACGCCGAACAGCGTGCCGATCAGCGCGAGGACGTCGATGAGGTTGCCCCACCCGCCCACCACGCGCTTGCCCAGCAGCGGCTCGAGCGCCCAGCGGATCGACACCGGGCGCGACCGCCGGTGGATCGCGTACGCCAGGGCGAGCCCGACCACGACGTAGATCGCCCACGCGTGCAGGCCCCAGTGCAGGAACGTCTGCGTGAGCGCCTGCTGCGCGAGGGCGTCGTCGTCGCCCGTCACCCCCGGCCGTGGTGAGGCGAAGTGACTGAGCGGCTCGGCGACGCCGTAGAACACGAGCCCGATGCCCATGCCGGCGGCGAACAGCAGCGAGAGCCACGAGAGCGTCGAGAACTCCGGCGCCTCGTCGTCCTGGCCGAGCACGATGTCGCCGAACCGGCTGAACCCGATCCAGATCGCGAAGACGACGAAGGCGGCCGCGGCGATCACGTAGTACCAGCCGAAGTCCCGCACGATCCACCCCTGGACGGCCGAGAAGACGTCCTCGGTGGCACGCGGCGCGGCGAGCGCGACGGCGACGAACGCGAGCACGATCCCCGCGGCCGGCCAGAAGACCCAGCGCTCGACGGGCGGCTTCCGGACCGCCGTGTCGGTCGGTGGGCCAGGAGGCGCGACTCCCGTCCCCACGTCGTCCTGCGTCCGCCCCGTGGCGGGTTCGCGGTCTGCCGGCTCGGCCGTCTCGTCCATGGCGTCCCTCCACCCACGGATGCTGAGCATCCCTGGCCGGATTCTACGAACGCTCGCCGTGGTCCGTCCGGGTGCGATGGGAACGGGCGAAGCCGCGCGCCCGCCCGCCGCGGTCCGTCCGGACGGTTGTCGTCACCGGTCCCGACGGGCCGATACGCTGCTGGGATACCGGGACGACCTTCCCGGCCGAGACCCGGAGAGGACCACATGACGATCGACGGTCAGACGCGCCACGGACGGGCGCGGGACGACGTCAGTGGCGCGGTCGACAGCGACCTGCGCTCCGACGTGCGGTACCTCGGCGAGCTGCTCGGACGCGTCCTGCGGGAGACCGGCGGCGAGGACCTCCTGCACGACGTGGAGAGCCTCCGTGCCGCGGTCATCGACGCGTACGAGGGCGGCGAGGCCGAGGGCGCCGCGCGTGCCGAGGCCATCGTCGCGGACCTGTCCGCCGAGCGGGCCGAGGCCGTGGCCCAGGCGTTCACCACGTACTTCCACCTCACGAACCTCGCCGAGGAGCACCACCGCGTGCGCGTGCTCCGGCACCGCGGCGACGACGGCGGACTCGCGGGGGACTCCTTCCCGGCGACGTACGCCTCGCTCGTCGAGCAGGTCGGCGACGAGGCCGCTGCGGCCCGGCTGCGCGAACTCCGGTTCCACCCGGTCCTCACGGCGCACCCGACCGAGGCCCGCCGACGCGCGGTGACCACGGCCGTGCGGCGCATCACCGACCTCATCGACGAGCGCGACCGGACGACGAACGCCACGGCCCTCGCCGAGAACGAGCGCCGGCTGCTCGAGGAGATCACGACCCTCCTGCGCACCTCGCCGCTCCGTACGACCCGCCCGACCCCGCTCGACGAGGTCCGCACGGCGATGAGCGTGTTCGACCAGACGCTGTTCGAGATCGTCCCGCAGGTCTACCGCCTGCTCGACGACCGGCTGCTCGGTGACGACGCCGGCTGCGTGCCGGTCACCGCACCCGCCTTCGTGCGCTTCGGCACCTGGATCGGCGGCGACCGCGACGGCAACCCGCACGTCACCGCGGACGTCACCCGCCAGGCGGCGGAGATCGCGGCCGAGCACATCCTGCTCGGGCTCTCCCGTGCCGCCACCCGCATCGGCAGCACCCTCACCCTCGACGCGAGCGAGACCCCGGCGGACGCAGGGCTCACCGCGCTCGTCGCCGCGCAGGAGTCCCTCGACCCCGGGATCGCCGAGCGCATCGGGGTCCGTGCGCCGAACGAGACGCACCGTCGGGCGCTGCTGTTCGTCGCCGCCCGCATCGACGCCACGCGCCGGGGCGAGGCCGAGCTCGCCTACCCTGGGCCGGACGCACTCCTGGCCGACCTCCGCAAGATCCAGACCTCGCTCGTCGCGGCCGGGGCCACCCGTCCCGCGAACGGCGAGCTGCAGAACCTCGTCTGGCAGGTCGAGACCTTCGGGTTCCACCTCGCCGAGCTCGAGGTCCGGCAGCACTCGCAGGTGCACCGGAACGCCCTCGCAGAGATCCGCGCCGGTGGGGAGCTGAGCGAGACCACGGAAGAGGTCCTCGCCGTGTTCCGCACGATCGCCGCGCTGCAGGCCCGCTACGGCGTCCGCGCCGCCAGCCGCTACATCGTGTCGTTCACACAGTCGGCAGCCGACCTCGCGAACGTCCACGAGCTCGCGGTCGCCGCACTCGGGTCGCCCGAGGCCGCCCCGGTGCTCGACGTCATCCCGCTGTTCGAGACCTTCGCGGACCTGCACGCCAGTGTCGACATCCTCGACGAGGCCGTCCGCACCGAGCCGTTCCAGCGTCGCCTCGCAGCGACCGGTCGCCGCCTCGAGGTCATGCTCGGCTACTCCGACTCCTCCAAGGACGTCGGTCCGGTGTCGGCGAACCTCGCGCTCTACGACGCACAGGCCCGGATCGCCGACTGGGCGAAGCACAACGACGTCGAGCTCACGCTGTTCCACGGCCGCGGCGGCTCGCTCGGCCGCGGTGGTGGCCCGGCGAACGAGGCCGTCCTGGCGCAGCCCCGCGGTTCCATCGACGGACGCCTCAAGCTCACCGAGCAGGGCGAGGTCATCTTCGCCCAGTACGGGGACAAGGACATCGCCGCGCGGCACCTCGAGCAGATGGCCTCGGCCACGCTGTTCGCGTCCTCGCCGTCGAACGAGGACCGCACGGCCGTCGCCGCCACGCGCTTCGCCGACCTCGCGCAGCAGCTCGACGACGTCTCGCGCGAGGCGTTCTACGGCCTCGTGAAGGCGGACGGCTTCGCGCCGTGGTTCGCGCGCGTGACCCCGATGGAGGAGATCGGTCTGCTCCCGCTCGGCTCCCGCCCGGCCCGCCGTGGTCTGAGCGTCGAGTCGCTCGAGGACCTCCGGGCGATCCCGTGGGTGTTCTCGTGGACGCAGGCGCGCATCAACCTCGCCGGGTGGTACGGCCTCGGTTCCGCGCTCGAGGCCGTCGGCGACGTGGAGCTCCTCCGCACCGCGTACGCCGAGTGGCCCCTCTTCGGCGCGATGATCAAGAACGTCGAGATGTCGCTCGCGAAGACCGACGAGCACATCGCCCGCCGGTACCTCGAACTCGCGGACCGCGACGACCTCGCCGCGAAGGTCCTCGACGAGATGCTCCGCACGCGCGAGTGGGTGTTGCGCGTCTCGGGCGGGAGCGACGTCCTCGAGGACCGTCCCGTCCTCGCACGCGCCGTCCGGCTCCGCAGCCCGTACGTCGACGCGCTCTCGCACCTGCAGCTCCGGGCGCTCCGCGCGATCCGCACCTCGGGCAGCACGGACCCGACGGACGGTGACCACCGGCTGCTCCTCCTCACCGTGAACGGCATCGCGGCCGGCCTGCAGAACACGGGCTGATCCGCGCGGACCGGCCGTCGGTCGTCGACGCGACCGTCTCGGGCCCAGGAGGCGCGGTGCCAGCTGGCACCGCGCCTCCTGGCCGTCTCGGTGTGCGCAACGCGACACCACCGCCCTTGTCGAATCGATTCGGGGGCGCGTAGCGTGGCCGACGTGACGACGGAGCGCACAGGACCGACCAGCCGGACGACCGCCCTCCCACCGATCCTGCCGCTGGCCCTGATCGTCGGCGTCTCACCGTTCGCGACCGACATGTACATCCCGGCCCTGCCGGCGATCGCACGCGACCTCGGCACGACGCCCGGTGCCGTGCAGCTGTCCCTGACGGCGTTCCTCGTCGCGTTCGCCGTCGGGCAGCTGCTCGCCGGACCGGTGAGCGACGGCATCGGGCGGCGTCCGCTGATGCTCGTCGGCACGGCGGTCTTCGCCGTCGCCTCCGTCGGGTGCGCGCTCGCGCCGGACGTCGTGACGCTCGTCGTGGCGCGGGTGTTCCAGGGTCTGGCGGGTGCGGCCGGGGCGGTCGCCGGGCGGGCGATGGTCTCGGACGTGGTCGACGGGCCGCGGATGGCGAAGGTGTTCGGGACCCTCGCGGCCATCAACGCGATCGGCCCCGTCGTCGCCCCGCTGGCCGGGGGAGCGGTGCTGACGGTCGGCACCTGGCGACTCATGTTCGTCGTCCTCGCGGTGCTCGGTGCGGCGTTCTTCGTCGCCGTGGTCGTCCGGTTCCACGAGACCCTGCCGCGGGCGTTCCGCGGTGGGGTGGGCCTCGGTGCGAACTGGGGACGCATCCGCGAGCTCATGGGCATCCCGCGGTTCCGTGCGTACGTGCTGACCGGGGTGCTCTCGACCATCGGGTTCTTCGCGTACATCGCCACGAGCTCGTTCGTGTTCCAGACCGGCTTCGGGTTCTCCGAGGGGATGTACACCCTCGTGTTCGCCACGAACGCCTCGATGATGATCGTCACGACGCTCGTGTTCCGCCGCGTGGTCGGTCGGTTCTCGGAGGACGCGCTGCTGTCGTTCGGCCTGGCGCTCGGGACCCTCGGCGCGACGGGCGTCCTCGTGTCCGCGCTGCTCGGGGCCGGCGCGGTGCCGGTCTGGGTCTCGCTCGCCGTCGTGACCGCGGCGTGGGGGTTCGTCCTGCCGGCGGCGATGACCCGCACGCAGCACGTCGGTGCCGCGCACCCGGGGACCGCCGCGGCACTGCAGGGCGGGCTGACGTTCGGGCTCGGCGGCCTCGGCACGCCGCTCGCGGGAGCGCTCGGCGAGACGGCCGTCGCGATGGGGTCGGTGATGGCGGTGCTCATGGCGGCCGCCGTGGTCGTGCAGCTGCTGGCGACGCGACGGACCGGACGCGCCTCGACGGGTTCGTGACCCGGACCCGGTAGGTTGCAGGGTGCACCCCGCACCGATCCCAGGAGGCACCGAGATGGACATCGTCGTACACGAAGCGGACGCCGGCGCCGCCGTGCTCGAGTGCAGCGGCCGACTCAACATGGTGTCGGCCCCGACGTTCCGCGAGACCGTCGCGAAGGTCGTCGGCGACGGACGGCCCCGCGTGGTCGTCGAGCTGTCCGGGGTGGAGTTCATGGACTCCTCCGGTCTCGGCGCGCTCGTCGGGTCGCTCAAGGCCGCGCGACAGGCCGGCGGGGACCTCCGCATCGCGGCGCCGTCCGACCAGGTCGAGATGGTGCTCAAGCTCTCCAACATGGACAAGATCCTCCGCACGTACCCGGACGGGGACGCCGCGGTGACCGACTGGGCATGAACGCCGCGGTGGGTGGGCACAGCCTCGACCTGGCGTGCCCGCCGGACGACGTCACTGCGGTGCACGCGTTCCTCGCGACGGTGTGGGACACCGAGCCCACCGTCTCGGCCGAGGACCGGATGGCCCTCGAGCTCGCGCTCGTCGAACTCACCTCGAACGTGATCGAGCACGGGGCGGCCGGTCGCGGCGTCTCGTGCTCGCTCCACCTCGACGTCGGTTCGGACGCGGTCGAGGCGCAGCTGACCGACGACGGTGTGCCGGTGCCGGTCGACCCGTCCGCCGCGCAGCTGCCCGACGCGCTGGCCGAGAGCGGGCGGGGCCTTGCGCTCGTGCAGATGGTGGTCGACGACCTGCGCTACGAACGGGTCGCGGACCGGAACCTGTGGACGGTCCGGCGCGGGCGCCACTGAGTGCCGCTCGTGTCTGACGGACCGGTTCGTCCGCTTCGCGCAGCCCGTGGGCCGGTATCCGCAATGCGTGCGCATACATCCCGTGGGGTCCGCGCCGCCGTGTCACGATCCAGTCGATGAACGTCGAGCCCGACCCCAGGATCAGCTTCGAGACGTCCGGGGCCGACCTCGAGGCGGCGATCCAGATGTACGAGGACGCGTACGAGAGCGTGGGCTTCCAGGCGGAGCGCACGGAACGCCCGTTCAGCTACCGCTTCCGGGTCACGGGCGACGAGACGATGTCCTTCCGCTCCACGCGGTTCGACGCCCGGATGCAGGGCGAGCTCGAGTCCGGCGACGAGTACGTCGTGATGTGGCTCGCCGACGGTGGGGGCACCGTCGACGTCGGGCGGCAAGAGGTCGCCTTCACGCCCGGCACGCCGATGATGTTCCCGACCGGTCGACCGTTCGCCTTCGACCTGCAGGACCTCCGGCAGAGCCTGGTCCAGTTCGATCGCACGTTCCTCGAGGGCGTGGCGGCCGAGGAGCACGGCACGCAGCCGGCCCCGCTCGTGTTCGACCACACCCAGCCGCCGCGGCGCGAGGACCTCCGCGGGTGGAACGCCCAGGTCCGCCGGGCCGCCGAGACCGTGCTCGGCGAGGCGCCGGTGTCGCAGCTGGTCCTCGCGGAGACCGCCCGGGACACCGCCCTCGCGCTCCTCCGCACCTTCCCGCACACCGTGCTCGCGCCGGACATCACCCTGCCGCAGGGCGCCACGGGCCGGGTCCGCGAGGCCGTCGAGTACATGCACGCGTTCGCCCACACCCCGATCAGCACGACCGACGTCGCCGAGCACGTCGGGCTCAGTGTGCGCGGGCTCCAGCAGGCGTTCCAGCGGCAGGTCGGTACGGCGCCCAACGCGATGCTGCGCGGCATCCGGCTCGACCGCGTCCGCGAGGAACTCCGCCGCTCGTCGCCCGGTGACGTCACGGTCGCCGCGATCGCCGTGCGGTGGGGTTTCGCCCACCTCGGCCGGTTCTCCGGGGCGTACGCCTCGCGCTTCGGCGAGTACCCGCGCGACACGCTGCACGCCTGAACCGACCCCCCCGCTACGCTTCGAGGGTGCGCAGACCTCGACCGTGGGTGATCGTCCCCGGGATCTGGAACTCCGACCCCGACCACTGGCAGTCGCTGTGGCAGGACGACCGGTCGGCCGACGACCCCGGCGCGGTCGTCCGGATCGCACCGGCGTCGTGGAGCGAACCCGACCCGGACGACTGGTCCCGCGCGATCACCAGCGCCGTGGCCGCCGTCGACGAACCGCCGGTGCTCATCGTGCACAGCCTGGGCGTCCTCGCCGTCGCCGCGTGGCTCGGTCAGCGCGGACACGCGGAGGTCGCGGGTGCCTTCCTCGTGGCGCCGCCGGACCCGCTCGCGCCGGGGTTCCCCGCCGCAGCGGCCGGGTTCGTCGAGCCGGTGGCCCAGGCGGCCCCTGCGGTCGCGACGCGTCTGGTGGTCAGCGACGACGACCCGTACTGCACGCTCGACCGGGCCCTGGCGTTCGCGGACGTCCTCGGTGCCGGAGTCGTCCGGGTCGGCACGCTCGGCCACGTGAACGTCGCCAGTGGTGTCGGTGCCTGGCCGGCCGGCCGTGCACTCGTGGACGACCTCGAGCGCACGCTCTGACACCGTCCGCGACACGCCGTTCACCTTCGAGGCGATATGGCAGGGACTCCGGCGACACACCGGGGATGTCCGCCGAGATGAGCGTTGCGATATTTATCCTTCGATCATGGAAACGCAGTCCGGTGCACGCACCCCCCTCGTCGACCCGTTCGGTCGCGAGCTCGAGGAGTGGCTCCGTGACGCCCCGGCGACGCGCGCCCCGTACCTGTCGGACCTCGTGGTCCCGCCGGTCACCGGGCCCGTGCAGCGTCCGGACGCAGCGTCGGACGCCCCCGTCGAGCCCGCCACGACCAGCGGCGCCGCGGCCGTCGTCGACGCCGGCGTGCCGGCCGACGACTCCGCCTTCCGTCGCCCCCGCGACCGTGCTCGGCACGCCGCGGTCTGCGCGCCGTCCTTCCCCGAACCGCCGGAGCGCCTCGCCCTCCGCATCGAGGACCTCGCCGTCGAGGTGTCCTCGGCCAGCGGGCGCACCACGATCGAGCGCATCGTGATCCTCGAGGACGAGGTCCGTCGTCGTGACGAGGACCTCGCTCGCCTCGCCGCGTGGGAGGCCACCGTCGCCGGACAGCGCGACCCCGAGGTCGAAGCCGCTCGGGCGTTCGCCCACTCCGTCTTCGCGGACCTGCTGGCCGATTCCGCGCTCGAGGCCGATCGTCGTGACCGTGCCGCGGCGCGGCGTGCGGCGACGGGCAGCGTGCCGGTCGCCGGCGTGCCCGCGTCGGCCGCCGTCCCGGCACCCGCCGTCGTCACCGCCGTCGTCACCCCGACGGGCTCCGCACCCGCTCCCGCACTCGTGGACGCGACCGAGGTCGTGGATGCGATCGACGCCCCCGAGGCGACCACGCCGGGACGCGACGAGCCCGCTCGACCGGTGCTGTCCCTCCCGGTCGTCTCACCGGTGTCCGCGAACACGCGACCCACGCCGCTGGTCCAGCCCGCGACCGGGCCGACCGCGATCGACCGTGCCGCGTTCGCCGCCGCGCTGACGGCGCACGCCGGCGCGACGGCGAGCACGCCCGTCGTGCTCCCGGAGGCCGTCGTCCCGACGACCGCCGAGACCGCCGCCGCCGAGAACGCCGCGCACACGCCCGCCGGGCACCCGGCCCACGCAGCCGACGTCGCGTCCGAGGACCGTGCCTCCGCCGGGTGGTGGACGCGCTTCGTCGCCGTCGTCATGCGCGCGTTCGGTCGCCGCTGATCCACCGGGCAGCCGGAGTCGCCCGTCGTCCACAGCGCTGCTCGGTCCCGTGATCGTCCACAGGGCGCCCGGACCGACCCGGGCGGCTCGGTAGACTGACGGGATGCCGACGCTCCGCGAACTCCAGGCCGTGATCGAAGACCTGTGGCCCGCCGCCGGCGCCGAGTCCTGGGACTCCGTCGGGCTCGTGGCGGGGGACCCCGACCAGACGGTCGAGCACGTGCACCTCGCAGTCGACGCCGTCCCGGCCACCGCCCGCGAGACGGTCGAGCTCGGCGCTGACCTGCTGCTCACCCACCACCCGCTGCTGCTCCGAGGCGTCACCACGATCGCCGAGTCGACCTACAAGGGCAGCGTGCTCGCCACCCTCGTGCGCGGCGGGGCAGCCCTCGTCGCCGCGCACACCAACGCCGACGTCGTGACGACGGGCACCTCGGCCGTCCTCGCCGACCGGCTCGGCCTGACCGACCAGCGCCCGCTCGAGCCCGGTGCGGACCCGTCGACGGGCATCGGCCGCGTCGGGGTGCTCGCCGAACCGACCACGCTCGGCGCGCTCGCCCGGGCGCTGGTGGACCTCCTGCCCGGCACCGCGACCGGCGTCCGGGTCTCGGGGGAGTTCGACCGGCCCGTCCGTTCCGTCGCGCTCTGCGCCGGCGCCGGCGACGCGTACCTCGGGCACCCCGACGTGCTCGGTGCCGACGTCTACGTCACGAGCGACCTCCGACACCACCCGGCGTCCGAGTTCCGCGAGCAGGCGATGCTCGTCGGCGGGCCCGCCCTCATCGACACCTCGCACTGGGCCACCGAGTGGCTCTGGCTCGACATCGCCGCCGAGCAACTCCGCCGCGCCGCGGGCGTCCGCGTCACCGTGAGCGACCTCCGCACCGACCCGTGGGACTTCGCCGTCCTGCCGGCCGCCGAACCCACCACCGACACACAAGGAGTCTGACCATGAAGGCAGCACCCGAGGACCAGGTCATCCTCCTCGACGTCCAGCGTCTCGACAACGACGTCACCCGGATCGCGCACCGCATCACGTCGCTGCAGAAGGGCGATCGGCTCACCGAGCTCGGCACCACGGCGGCGGGGCTGCGCGCCCAGCTCGCGGCGGCCACCGGCGAGGTCGAGGACGCCGAGCGCGAACTCGCCCGCCTCGAGTCCGACACCGCCACGGCGCAGGCCCGCGTGGAGCGTGACACCACGATGCTCCAGAACGTCTCCAGCGCGAAGGACGCCGCTGGTCTCCAGAGCGAGCTCGAGTCGCTGCAGCGCCGCATCGGGGACCTCGAGACGGCCGAACTCGAGGTCATGGAGAACCTCGACGGCTTCCGTGCCCGCGTGGGCGACATCGAGGCGCAGCTCGCCGACGTCGAGGCCGCACGTGCCGGGCTGGTGGCCGAGCGCGACGCCGAGATCGCCCGGCTCGAGTCCGACCGCGAATCGGCCACGCAGAGCCGTGCCGCCGTCGCCGCGAAGGTGCCGGCGGACCTCCTCGCGCTGTACGACCGGCAGCGGGCACGGTACGGCTTCGGCGCCTCGCTGCTGCAGGGCGGGGTGTCCACGGCGTCCGGCGTGACGCTCACGAACTCCGACCTGCAGACCATCCGGCGGGCAGCGCCCGACGAGGTCGTGCTCTGCCCCGACAGCGACGCGATCCTGGTGCGGACGGCGGAGTCCGGGCTCTAGGCGCGACCAGACGACGGACGGGAGGCGCGGTGCCGGCTGGCACCGCGCCTCCCGTCCGTCGCGTGCGTGCGCTGGTCGCGTCACGTCGCACGTGGGCGCAGTGTGCGAGGTTCCGTGCTGCGTGCGAGGGCGCTGGCGTCGCACGCAGCACGGAACCTCGCACAGTGCCGCGGTCGGCGCGCGCGCCGCGCTTGCACGCCGAGCGTGGGGTGCGAATGGGCCGGCCGTACGCCGGGTTCTGTCCCGCCGCTCGCGCGGCGGTGACGGCCATCTCTCTCGGACCGACGTTGCCGTCGGCCTCCAGCGGTCTACCCGAGGACTCGGCGAGCAGCCTCAGCGTCCTCTGTCTGACCTTGCTCCGGGCGAGGTTTACCGAGCGGATCCGGTCACCCGGACCCCTGGTGGTCTCTTACACCACCGTTTCACCCTTACCGACGTCGCCGCCGGCGGTCTGCTTTCTGTGGCACTGTCTCGCGGATTGCTCCGGGTGGGTGTTACCCACCGCCCTGCTCTGTGGAGCCCGGACGTTCCTCGGCACTCCCGGGGGAGTGACGCGACCGTCTCACCGACCCATTCGCGAGCACGAGTCTACCGGGCACGGGGCCACGTCGAACCACGAATCCGACATCGAACCAGCGGCGTGGGCCGGTTCGATGTCGGATTCGTGGTTCGACCCGCGGCGAGGCCGCGACGACGGCGCGTCGACGCGTCAGGCGCTCCGCGCGGCCAGGGTCGCGGCGCCGATGATGCCCGCGTTGTTCCGGAGCGTCGCCGGGATGATGTCCGCCTGCAGGTCGAGCAGCGGCAGGAACTCCTCGTACTGCTTCGACACCCCGCCGCCGACGACGAAGAGCTCCGGGGAGAGCAGGGCCTCGAGCGTGGAGTAGTACTTCTGCAGCCGCTTCGCCCAGTGCTTCCACGACAGGTCGTCGCGCTCCTTGGCGGCGAACGAGGCGCGGGACTCGGCGTCGTGCCCGTCGATCTCGAGGTGCCCGAGCTCCGAGTTCACGATGAGCACGCCGTCGTTGATGAGCGCCGTGCCGATGCCCGTGCCGAGCGTCGTGACGACGACCAGGCCGTCCTTGCCCTTCGCCGCACCGAACTGCTGCTCGGCGAACCCGGCGGCGTCGGCGTCGTTGACGAAGTGGATGGAGCGGCCGAGCTCCTTCTCGAAGAGCGCCTCGGCCTCGAAACCGATCCACTTCTTCGAGACGTTCGCCGCGGACATGGTCTTGCCGTCGCGGACGATCGCCGGGAAGCAGACCCCGACGGGCACGTCCGACGCCGGAGCGAGCTCGTCGAGGATGGACGCGGCCACGGCGACGATGTCGTGCGGCTTCCCGCCCTCCGGCGTGGCCTTCTTGATCCGGTCGGTGGTGAGTTCGCCGGTGGAGACGTCGACGATCGCGCCCTTGATGCCCGTACCGCCGATGTCGACGCCGACTGCGAGGGAGGTCATGAGGAGCCTTTCGGTGTGGAGGTCAGGAGACCGTGAGGAGTTCCGCGCCGCGCTCGGTGACGACGAGGGTGTGTTCGAACTGTGCGGTCCACGACTTGTCCCGGGTGGAGACGGTCCAGTCGTCGGCCCAGATGTCGGCGTCGATGCCGCCGAGCGTGAGCATCGGCTCGATCGTGAAGACCATGCCGGGCTCCATGACGTCGTCGAAGCGCGGGGCGTCGTAGTGGGGGATGATCAGCCCGGAGTGGAACGCCCGCCCGACGCCGTGGCCGGTGTAGTCGCGGACGACGCCGTAGCCGAAGCGCTTCGCGTACGCCTCGATGGCACGGCCGATGACGTTCACCTGCCGGCCCGGGGCGACGGCCTTGATCCCGCGCTCGAGGGCGAGTCGCGTGCGGGTCACGAGGTCCTCGACCTCCTGCGACGCCTGCCCGACGATGAAGGTGCGGTTCGTGTCGCCGTGCATCCCGTCCTTGTAGGCGGTGATGTCGATGTTGACGAGGTCGCCCTCCTGCAGGACGGTGTCGTCGGGGATGCCGTGGCAGATGACCTCGTTGAGGCTCGAGCAGAGGGACTTCGGGTAGCCGCGGTAGCCGAGCGTCGATGGGTAGGCGCCGTGCGCGACGACGAACTCGTGGCCGATCCGGTCGAGCTCGTCCGTCGTGACACCGGGCCGGATCGCCGCGCCCACGGCGTCGATGGCCTGGGAGGCGATGCGCCCGGCGGTCCGGATCCGCTCGACCTCGTCCGGGGTGTACGTGTCGCCGAGTCCGTGCTCGTGCGGCTCGGCCTTGCCCACGTACTCCGGACGCTCGATCTCCTTCGGGACGGACCGCAGCGGGGAGATGCGGCCGGCGGTCAGGTGTCCGTGTTCGTCCCGGGGCATGCGGACCACTCTAGCCGGGGCCGCGTGTCGCGCGGACGCGAGGGCCTGGAGGCGCGGTGCCGGCCCGACGGACGGGCACCGCGCCTCCAGGCGGTCACCCAGCGCGCGGGGCGCGGCGTGGCCACACCGCGGCCGCCCCACCTGGGTACGGTGGCGGCATGAGTGACGAACGCATCGAGTCCCAGTGGTGGTTCAACGAGAAGACGCACGCCGTCGAGCAGGGCCCGCAGTCGCCGCAGCGCGACCGGATCGGCCCGTTCGCCTCGCGTGAGGAAGCGCAACACGCCCTGGACCGGATCAAGGCGAACAACGAGCGTTGGGACGACGAAGACCAATAGGCTGAGACTCCCAGCTGGACCAGCTGCACCACGGAAAGGGCGTCAATGGACAAGCAGACGGACTTCGTGCTCCGCACCATCGAGGAGCGGGGCATCAAGTTCATCCGACTCTGGTTCACGGACGTCATCGGGACCCTGAAGTCCGTGGCGATCGCCCCGGCCGAGGTCGAGGGCGCGTTCGCCGAGGGCATCGGGTTCGACGGCTCCGCGATCGAGGGCCTCACGCGCTCGTACGAGGCGGACGTCCTGGCCCACCCGGACCCGTCGACGTTCCAGATCCTCCCGTGGCGCGGCGAGATCGACCCGACCGCGCGGATGTTCTGCGACATCACGACGCCGGACGGCCAGCCCGCCGTCGCCGACCCGCGCAACGTGCTCAAGCGCACGCTGGCGAAGGCGAGCGAACGCGGCTTCACGTTCTACACGCACCCCGAGATCGAGTTCTACCTGCTGAAGAGCCGCGACTGGAAGGACGGCGGCCCGCAGCCCGTCGACCGCGCCGGCTACTTCGACAACGTCCCCGGCGGCAGCGCGCACGACTTCCGTCGCCGGTCCGTCCGGATGCTCGAGGACCTCGGCATCTCGGTGGAGTTCTCCCACCACGAGGCCGGCCCCGGCCAGAACGAGATCGACCTCCGCTACGCCGACGCACTGACGATGGCGGACAACATCATGACGTTCCGCACCGTCGTGAAAGAGGTCGCGATCGAGCAGGGCGTCTACGCGACGTTCATGCCGAAGCCGATCTCCGGCCAGCCGGGCTCGGGCATGCACACGCACGTGTCGCTGTTCGAGGGCGACCAGAACGCCTTCTACGAGGCGGGTGGCCAGTACCAGCTGTCCGACACGGCGAAGCACTTCATCGCCGGTGTCCTCAAGCACGCGCCGGAGATCACCGCGGTCACGAACCAGTTCGTGAACTCGTACAAGCGCCTCTGGGGCGGTGACGAGGCCCCGTCGTTCGTGACCTGGGGCCACAACAACCGCTCGGCCCTCGTGCGCGTCCCGCTGTACAAGCCGAACAAGGGTCAGTCCGCCCGCATCGAGTACCGCGGCATCGACTCGGCGGCGAACCCGTACCTCGCGTACTCGCTGCTGCTGGCCGCGGGGCTCAAGGGCATCGACGAGGGCTACGAGCTCCCGCCGGAGGCCGAGGACAACGTCTGGAGCCTGTCCGACTCCGAGCGCCGTGCCCTCGGGTACAGCCAGCTGCCGGCGAGCCTCGACCACGCGCTGAGCCTCATGGAGGACTCGGAACTCGTGGCGGAGACGCTCGGCGAGCAGGTCTTCAACTTCGTGCTGCTGAACAAGCGCCAGGAGTGGAAGGCCTACCGCGACCAGGTCACGCCGTTCGAGCTCGACACGAACCTCGGCGCGCTCTGACGGTACCGGGGGCACGCACCACATGACCGGTCGGACGACGACGTCGCGTTCCGAGTTGGCCCGCCTGGGCTTCGCGGAGCTGTCGGAGAGCCTGGAACGCATCGCCGACCTGGAGGCGCGGTTCGGCCCCGACCTGCAGGTGCCGGTGAGCGGGTCCCCGGCACTGTGGGAGTCCACGGCCGATCCGGACGGCGCACTCCGCGCGCTCGAGCGGCTGCTCGAGCGCGCGCCGGACGAACTGCGTCCGGTCCTCGCGGACGACGCCGCCACCGAACGGCTCGTGCGGCTCCTCGGGGCGTCGGTCGGGCTCGGTGAGTTCCTGCACCGCCGTCCGGCGGAGATCGACCTGCTCCTGGCGCCCGTGACGGCGCCGTGGTCGCAGCAGGAGTACACCGACTCGTTGCTCGCCGCGATCGACGGTGCCACGGGCGAGGACGCCCGACTCCGGCTCCGGGTGCGCTACCGCCGGCACCTGGCCCAGATCGCGCTGTTCGACGTCCTGAACGCCGCGCCGACCGAGGCGTTCCCCGCCGTCGCGGCCGGGCTGGCCGACCTCGCCGGTGCCGCGCTCGAGGCCGCGGTGGACGTCGCCCGGCGCGAGGTCCCGTTCCCCGCGGCCGACGTCGAGGCGACGCCGCTCGCCGTCATCGCGATGGGCAAGGCCGGCGCCCGCGAACTCAACTACGTCAGCGACGTCGACGTCATTTTCGTCACCGAACCCACCCGCGACGACGAAGCGGGTACGGGCGTGGGGACCGACCGCGCCGTGCTCATCGCCACGCGGCTGGCGATCGCGGCCACGCACGCCATCACCGACCTCGCGGCCGAACCGGCGCTGTGGGAGGTCGACGCGAACCTCCGGCCGGAGGGCAAGGACGGCGCACTCGTCCGGACGCTCGACTCCCACGTGGCGTACTACGAGCGCTGGGCGAAGGAGTGGGAGTTCCAGGCCCTGCTCAAGGCGCGGCCGATCGCGGGTTCGGTCGACCTGGGGGAGCGCTACGCCACCGCGGTCGCCGGCTTCGTGTGGACGTCCGCGCAGCGACCGGGGTTCGTCGAGTCCGTGCAGCGCATGCGGCAGCGGGTCACCGACAACATCCCCGACGACGAGGTCGACCGGCAGCTCAAGCTCGGGCCGGGCGGTCTGCGCGACGTCGAGTTCACCGTGCAGCTGCTGCAGCTCGTGCACGGCCGCGACGACGAGACCGTGCGGGTCCGGTCCACGCTCGAGGCGATGGACGCGCTCACCGACGCCGGCTACGTCGGCCGTGCCGAGGCCGCCCGCTTCGGGCCGGACTACGCCCTGCTCCGCCTGCTCGAGCACCGCATCCAGCTCCGCCGCCTGCAGCGCACCCACCTGATGCCCTCCGACGAGGACGAGCTCCGGGTGCTCGCCCGGTCGAGCGGTCTCGCACGGTCCGCTGCGGCGCTCGAGACACGGTGGCGCGCCGTGAAGCTCGAGGTCCGCGGCCTGCACGAGCGCCTGTTCTACCGACCGCTCCTGTCCGCGGTGGCCGCGAGCGACGGCGACATCGTGCTCACCAGCGTCCAGGCGGTCGACCGGCTCGGCGCGATCGGCTTCGCGGACCCCGCCGGGGCACTCGGTCACATCCGGGCCCTGACGCAGGGCACGAGCCGCCGGGCGGCGATCCAGCGGAACCTCCTGCCGGTGCTCCTGCGCTGGATGGCCGAGGGACCGGCACCGGACCGGGCGCTCCTGGCCTTCCGCCGGCTGAGCGACACCCTGGGGGAGTCGAGCTGGTTCCTCCGCATGCTCCGGGACTCCTCCGGCGCGGCGCACTCGCTCACCACCGTGCTCTCGGAGTCGGCGTTCCTGTCCGGGCTGCTCGAACGCTTCCCCGAGGCGGTGGCCTGGCTCGACGAACCGGAGGCGCTGCTGCGCCCCCGGCCGATCGAGTCGCTGCTCGCCGAGGTCACGGCGACGACGGCACGGCACGGGGACGACGTGGACGGCGCGGCCGCTCTCGTCCGGTCCGCCCGCCGGCGTGAGACGCTCCGGCTCGGCATGGCCGCCGTGCTCGGCCACCTCGACGTCGATGCCCTCGGCCCGGCGTTGAGCGACGTCACGGAGTCGACGCTGGCCGGTGCCCTCACGCTCGCGCGACGGGACGCCCCGGCAGGCCTGGAGTTCGGCGTCATCGCGATGGGGCGGTACGGCGGCCGTGAACTCGGCTTCGGCTCGGACGCCGACGTCCTCTACGTGTACCGGGCGACCGAGGACGTCCCGTCCGAACAGGCTTCGCGAGCGGCGCAGACCATCGTGCGGGAGCTCGCCCGGTTGACCGACGACGCGATCCACCCGTTCGACCTCGACATCGACCTCCGCCCCGAGGGCAAGAACGGCCCCGTGGTGCGCACGCTCGACTCCTACGGCGCGTACTACGCCCGCTGGTCGCTCACGTGGGAGGCCCAGGCGTTGCTCCGGGCCCGCGGGGCGGTCGGGGACGCGCATCTCCTCCGGGACTTCGAGCACCTCGCCGACCGCACGCGCTACCCCGAGCACATCGACGACCAGCAGGTGCGCGAGGTCCGACGCATCAAGGCCCGCGTCGAGTCCGAACGCCTCCCGCGCGGTGCGGACCCGGCCCGGCACCTCAAGCTCGGCCGCGGTTCCCTGAGCGACGTGGAGTGGTTCGTCCAGCTCCTCCAGCTGCAGCACGCGCTGACGATCCCCGGCCTCCGGACGACGTCCACGCTCGAGGCGCTCGACGCCGCCCGCGACGCCGGACTCGTCGCCCCCGACGACGCCGAGCGTCTCGGTGCCGCCTGGCGCTTCGCCTCGCGGACCCGGAGCGCGCTGGTGCTCTGGTCGGGCAAGACCACCGACGTGCTGCCCGTCGACCGGGTGCAGCTCGAAGGCATCGCACGCCTGATGGAGTACCCGCCGGGGTCCGCCTCGGAGCTCGAGGAGGACTACCTCGGGGTCACCCGCCGGGCACGTCAGGTCTTCGAGCGCGAGTTCTACGGCGCCTGACGCCCTTCGCGACACGCCCGGACCGACGTGTTTCGCAGCGAGTTGACACGTCCTCGGAAGTGAATTCCCCGTAACGTGCAGCGTCCCCCGTTCGACATCTGCCTGTACCCCGGCCGGTCGAACTCCGGCGTCCGTTACCGGGACGTGATCCTGCTGGCCACGTCGACGCGAGGCGACGGCCGGAGCTGCTCGCGGCGCGCCCGGCGACCACGACCTGAACAGGGCTTTCGCTGGGGGTCGAGCCGCGCCTCCTGGGCCGTCCACCACCCGTACAGGGTGAGTGGCAGGGTGAACGCGGTCCACCGGAGTGCTGTCAGCACCAGTGCGGACACGATGACCACACGCGGAGGGGGACCGTGGTGTACCCCGTAACGTGCCCGTAACGCCCCCGGTCGGGGGTCGCGTTGCGCACCGGGTCACGGTTCTGCATCAATGGGGTCACCCGAACCGGCCCTGATTCCCCAACGACGCGGAATCTCCACCTCGAACGTTGAAGCAGGGATCGATGTTCACCTTCATTCTGCAGATCAGGCAGATGGTCGAAGGGCACCCCGAGTTCTACCTGTTCGCCGTGTACTCCGCGGTGATCTGGTTGCTCTGGCTGCTCAAGGTCATCCTGTCCGCCCGCTACCGCCCCTACACCGGCACCTACACCGGCACCACGAGCGTCGTCGTCCCCGTCGTGGACGAACCGCTCGACCTCTTCCGCGACGTGATCGGCCGCATGGTCGAGCAGCGTCCCGGCGAGATCATCGTCGTCATCAACGGCGCCCGCAACGAGGCCCTCGAAGCGGTCTGTGACGAGTTCGCCCCACTCGTCCGCTGGACGCACACGCCCATCCCGGGCAAGCGCAACGCCGTCAAGGTCGGCACCGAGATGTCCAACGGCGACATCACCGTGCTCGTCGACTCGGACACGGTGTGGACGCCCGGCACCCTCGACGAGCTGCTCAAGCCGTTCGCGGACGCCTCGGTCGGTGGCGTGACGACGCGCCAGCGCATCCTCGAGCCGACCCGCAGCTGGATCACCCGCTGGGCGGACTGGCTGGAGAACTCCCGCGCGCTGTACTCGATGCCCGCGCAGAGCGTCCTCGGCCAGATCGGCTGCCTGCCCGGGCGCACGATCGCCTTCCGCCGTGACATCCTCGTGCGCGTCATGGATCGCTTCATGCACGAGAAGTTCATGGGCGTGTTCCTCGAGGTGTCCGACGACCGGACCCTGACGAACCTCACGCTCAAGGAGGGGTACCGGACCGTCTACCAGTACACCTCGCTGGTCTACACGGACGCTCCGCTGCAGGTGAAGAAGCTGTTCAAGCAGCAGCTCCGCTGGGCCCGTGGTTCGCAGTACAACACGCTCCGGATGCTCCCGTGGATGCTCGGCCACGCGCCGATCCTCGCGGTGTTCTTCCTCACCGACATCATCCTGCCGTTCATGCTCTTCGGCGTGATCGCCGGCTGGATCTACCGCGCCTTCACCGGGCAGGGCGAGAACCTCTACCAGGGGATCCTGCAGCAGTACGGCTTCTCGACCGGCTTCGTCTACGTCGCCGCCCTCATGGTCGTCTCGTCGGTGCTCAGCATGGCGATCCGGCAGATGCGGCACCTCGCCGAGAAGCCGAGCGACTTCTTCCGCCTGCCGATGTTCATCATCGTGTCGACGTTCTTCCTCATGCCGATCCGGCTCATCGGCTTCTTCCGCCTGGCGCACGCGTCCGGCTGGGGGACCCGTGCCGGTGCGTACGCCGGTGGACCGATGGAGGAGGACCCCGCGGACGCGGTGCAGCCCTCGGCCGTCGCCACCCAGACCCCGGTGAGCCCGATCGACGCGGCGGCCCCGGCCCCGGCCGGTGGAGCCGGCTACGGCGACGACCAGCGCGCCGTGGACCGGGCGTTCGACGACCTGTTCGGCCCGGACGCCACCACCAACTCCACCGCGACGGTGCTCGCGACCCGCCGCTCGGCAGCCACTGCAGCGCAGTCGCAGTCGGCGACCGCGGCGGCCCCCGCCCCGGCACGCGTCCGTCGGTACAACCCGTACGCCGCGATCCCGTACTGCATCGGCTTCGCGATCTTCGCCCTGGAGGCCTTCCTCATTGTCTGACCTCATCCGCTCCTCAGGTGCCTGGTGGGCCCAGTCCAGCAAGCACGCACGTCTCACCGCGGTCGGGACGACCGCCATCGTCCTCGTCCTCGGACTCATCACCTGGAACGTCTGGGTGTCCCCGGCGGGCTCGGTGTCCACCGCGGTCCACCAGGCGCTCGGTGTGACGCCGCCGAAGAAGAAGATCTCGGCGGCCGAGCTCCAGACGAAGCTCACGGCCGCCCAGGAGAAGATCTGGGCGCTCGAGGGCAAGCTCGACTCCTCGACCGCGCAGTCCGGCTCGCGTGCCGACCAGATCGCCGAGCTCAAGGCGCAGATCGCGTCGTTGCAGTCCGACCTCGGGGCCGCCAAGGCCGCCGGGGCACGGTCCGGTGACGGCGCGTCGGGTTCGGGAGGGTCGGGCGACGGTTCCGGCAGCGGGTCCAGCGGCTCCGGCGGCTCCGGTTCGGGCAGCGGCTCCGGTGGCTCCGGCAACGGTTCCGGCTCCGGCAACCACGGCGTCACGAACCCGAACGGCGGCCCCTCGAAGGACCCCGGCACGACCCCGGTCTCCGTCCCCACCAAGGCGCAGATCATGGCGCAGCCGGCTCGCTGGTACGGCCTCTACACCGCGCAGTCGCCCTTCAACTGGGCGGAGTACGACGAGGTCTCGCAGCAGGTCGGCAAGGCCACGAACATGGTCGGCTTCTTCCAGGGCTTCGACCAGGACTTCAACGCCACCGCCGTCCAGCGCGCGTGGGCGAACGGCCGCCTGCCGCTCATGACCTGGGAGTCCGCACCCGCCAAGACGGGCAACGACGCGAAGTACGTCCCCGGGTACACGAACGAGGACATCGTCTCGGGCAAGTTCGACGCCTACCTCACGAAGTACGCGAAGGCCCTCGCGGCGAACGTGCAGCCGATGGTCATCCGGCTCGACCACGAGATGAACGGCTCTTGGTACAACTGGTCCGAGGGGACGGCGCAGCAGAACGCGGCCGGGTCCTACGTCGCGATGTGGCAGCACGTGCACGACGTCTTCCAGGCCAGCGGCGCGAACAAGTACGTCATCTGGAACTGGGCGCCGAGCCGCATCGACAAGCTCGGCAACGACAAGTACATGCAGCTCGAGTACCTGCGTGAGTACTACCCGGAGTCGAAGTACGTCGACTGGGTCGGGATGAGCGGGTACTACCGCACCGCCTCCGAGTCGCCGACCTTCGACAACACGTTCGGCAAGACCCTCGCCCAGCTCCGCCAGATCGCACCGGACAAGAAGATCCTCCTCAGTGAGATCGGTGCGACCGAGACCGGGACGAGCGTGACCAACGGGCAGAAGGCGGAGTGGATCACCTCGCTCTTCGACGGCCTCGCGGAACCGGCCAACGACGACGTCATCGGCTTCTCGTACTTCAGCGAGACCGCGACCACGGTCGTGGACGGCGTCCGCACCACGAACGACTGGCGACTCAACTCCCGCGCCGACAGCCTCCAGGCCTTCGTGGCCGGCATCTCGCGCACCGACACCGACTACGACCTGCAGGAGGTCAAGCAGTGACCGCTCAGAAGAAGACCGCAGACTCCCGTCCGGCACCCGTCATCAGCGTCATCGGCACCGGCTACCTCGGTGCCACCCACGCGGCCGCCATGGCCGAGATGGGCTTCGAGACCATCGGCGTGGACGTCGATCCCGCCAAGCTCGCAGCCCTGTCGGCCGGCGAGGTCCCGTTCTACGAGCCCGGCCTGCCGGAGCTCATCACGAAGCACGTCGCGAGCGGCAAGCTCCGCTTCACGGCGTCGCTGCCCGAGGCCGTGGCCGCGGCCGACGTCCACTTCGTCTGCGTCGGGACGCCGCAGCGCGCCGGGTCGCACGCCGCGAACCTCACCTACGTCGAGAACGCCACCCGCGGTGTCGCCGAGAACCTCACGCACCCCGGCCTCATCGTCGGCAAGTCGACGGTCCCGGTGGGCACGGCCGAGCGGCTCCGCGGCATCGTCCGCGAGTTCACCCCGTCGGGCATCGACGCCGAGCTCATCTGGAACCCCGAGTTCCTGCGCGAGGGCAAGGCCGTCGACGACACGCTGCACCCGGACCGGCTCGTCTGGGGCGGTGCCTCCGCGTCGGCCGACGCCGTGATCCGCGAGGTCTACGCCGCACCCATCGCCGAGGGCACCCCGGTCATCACGACCGACCTCGCCACGGCGGAGCTCGTCAAGGTCAGCGCGAACGCGTTCCTCGCCACGAAGATCTCGTTCATCAACGCGATCTCCGAGATGTGCGCGATCACCGGTGCGGACGTGTCCACCCTCGCGGACGCGCTCGGGCACGACGCCCGCATCGGCCGCAAGTTCCTGAACGCCGGCCTCGGCTTCGGCGGTGGCTGCCTGCCGAAGGACATCCGGGCGCTCATGCACCGCGCGAACGAGCTCGGTGCCGGTCGTGTCGTCGGCCTCATGCAGCAGGTCGACGAGATCAACATGGGGCAGCGCGAGCGCGTCATCGACATGACGATCGACGCGCTCGGCGGCTCCGTGCTGAACCGTCGCGTGGCCGTGGTCGGGGCGGCGTTCAAGCCCCTCACCGACGACGTCCGCGACTCGCCGGCGCTCAACGTCGCCGCTGCGCTGCACCTCCGCGGCGCCCAGGTCACCCTGTGGGACCCGGAGGCGATGGAGACCGCCCGCCGCTCCTTCCCGACGCTCACCTACTCGTCGTCGATGGAGGGTGCGATCGAGGACGCCGACGTCGTGCTCGTCCTCACCGAGTGGGACGAGGTCATCGCCGCAGACCCCGCGGCGCTCGCCTCGATCGTGGGGCGTCGCACGGTGATCGACGCCCGCAACTGCCTCCCGGTCGCCGACTGGGTCAAGGCGGGTTGGACCGTCCGTTCCCTGGGACGGCCCACTCCGGTCACGGGTGCACCCGTGAGCGTCGCTGCGGGGACGAACGACGCGGTGGCCACCGCGCGGTAGTCGCCCGGACGCGAAGCGGGGTCTGTGCCGGGGCGGCACGGGCCCCGTTCTCGTGTGCCCGGCGGACCTGGCGCGTTCGGCGCGGTCCGGCACGATCCGTCGCTTCGGCAGTGGACGTGCCTGCCTGGAGGCGCGGTGCCGGCCCGCCGGGCGTGCGCCGCGCCTCCAGGCAGGCACGTTCGCACCCGGTGGCCGGGTCCGCCGCCGAGACACAGCGGAACGCCCCCGCACCGGAGAACCGGTGCGGGGGCGTTCGTGGTGCGGTGCGTGTCAGACGCCGAAGTAGAGCTCGTACTCGAACGGGTGCGGGCGCTGCGCGAGCGGGAGGATCTCGTTCTCGCGCTTGTAGTCGATCCAGGTCTGGATGAGGTCCTCGGTGAAGACGTTGCCCTTCGTGAGGAACTCGTGGTCCGCCTCGAGCGCGTCGAGCGCCTCGTCGAGGGAGCCGGGGACCTGGGGGATGCCCTTCGCCTCTTCCGGCGGGAGCTCGTAGAGGTCCTTGTCGACCGGCTCGTGCGGCTCGATGCGGTTCTGGATGCCGTCGAGGCCCGCCATCAGCTGCGCGGCGAACGCGAGGTACGGGTTGCCCGAGGCGTCCGGCGCGCGGAACTCGATGCGCTTGGCCTTGGGGTTCGTGCCCGTGATCGGGATGCGGATCGCGGCGGAGCGGTTGCCGGCCGAGTAGACCAGGTTGACCGGGGCCTCGAAGCCCTTCACCAGACGGTGGTACGAGTTGATCGACGGGTTCGTGAAGGCGAGCAGCGCCGGGGCGTGCTTGAGGATGCCACCGATGTACCAGCGGGCGAGGTCGGACAGGCCGCCGTAGCCGTTCTCGTCGTAGAACAGCGGCTTGCCGTCGCTCCAGAGGGACTGGTGGGTGTGCATGCCCGAACCGTTGTCACCGAAGAGCGGCTTCGGCATGAACGTGGCGACCTTGCCCCACTGGTCGGCGGTGTTCTTGACGATGTACTTGAACTTCAGGATGTCGTCCGCGGCGTGGACCATCGTGTCGAACTTGTAGTTGATCTCCTGCTGGCCGCCGGTGCCCACCTCGTGGTGCGAGCGCTCGAGCTCGAAGCCCGCCTCGATCAGCTTGAGGGTGATGTCGTCGCGGAGGTCGGCCGTCTTGTCGACCGGCGACACGGGGAAGTAGCCGCCCTTGTAGGGGGTCTTGTTGGCGAGGTTGCCGCCCTCTTCCTCGCGACCGGTGTTCCAGGCGCCCTCCTCGGAGTCGACCGAGTAGAACGACTTGTTCTGGGTGACCGAGTAGCGGACGTCGTCGAAGATGTAGAACTCGGCCTCGGGGGCGAAGAACGCGGTGTCCGCGATGCCCGTCGACGCGAGGTACTTCTCCGCCTTCTTGGCGACCTGACGCGGGTCACGGCCGTAGATCTCGCCGTTCCGCGGGTTGTAGATGTCGAAGATCATGATCAGCGTGCGCTCGGCGCGGAACTGGTCGATGTACGCCGTCGTCACGTCGGGGATGAGCTGCATGTCGGACTCGTGGATCGACGCGAAGCCGCGGATCGAGGAGCCGTCGAAGAGCTGGCCGACCGAGAAGAAGTCCTCGTCGACGGTGGAGGCCGGGATGTTGAAGTGCTGCTGCACACCCGGCAGGTCCGTGAACCGGATGTCGAGGAACTTGACGTCGGTGTCCTTGATGAAGGCCAGGACCTCGGAGGAATCGCTGAACATGTGGGCCGATCTCCAATGGGTTGGGTGATGTCGGAGGGTCCATCTCGGCACCCTCCGACGAGGCTATTGACACCGAGTTTCCCGGACATGACTGGATTGTTTCGTGCGTGTTACGTCGACCCGTTCGCCTACGCTGGGACCATGGCCCGCAGCACCAGTTCGTCGTCCGCGTCGTCCTCCGGGGGATCGGGGCATCCTGACGGCTGGCCGGGCAAGGACCTCGGTCTGCCGGAAGAGGGGCCCCGCAGCGTCGGGCGGATCGGCCGCCGGATCGTGGCCCTGCTGATCGACGGTGCGCTGGCCGACCTCGTGGCGTACGTGACCGGTGTGTGGTCGCCCGTGAACGGCTCGGGGGACATCGCGCACTCGTGGATCCAGATCGCGATCTTCGCCGTGCTGCAGATCCTGTTCATCTGCCTGCTGTCGGGGTCGTTCGGGCACGTGTGCGTCGGGCTCCGGGTGGTGCCGATGCGCGGCGGGTACGTCGGGGTCTGGCGGCCGGTGGTGCGGACGGTGCTGCTGTGCCTGGTCGTGCCGGCGCTGATCATCGACCGCGACAGCCGTGGGGCGCACGACCGGATCGCGGGGACGGTGTTGGTGCGGCGCTGAGGGGGCTGCGGCGCGGAGCGCGTGGCGCGGGCGGCGCGAGAGCGCGGCGGCGCGGGGCGCTGAGCGCGCAGCGGCGCGGAGCGGGCGGCGTGAGAGCGCGGCGCAGCACGGTGCGAGGTTCCGTCCTCCGTGCGAGCAGGCGCCCGTCCCACGGTGCGCCGAACCTCGCACGGTGCGCGATCGACCCATCGCCGACGTTCGGACCGCCAGCGCACGGGACCCGCGCTGCACGGTGCGAGGTGCTTCGCCGGGCATGAAGTTGCCCACTCGGTGCCGCACTTCGAGCCCGCACCGCGTGGTCGACCTCGCACCGACAGGCGAGAGCCGTACTGCGCGACGCCGCTGACCCCACCGCGCCACCGCCCACCCCGCCACGCGGCCCGCCGACGCAGAACGCCCCCGACCTGGCACGGTCGGGGGCGTTCGTCGTCTGTGGGGGAGTCCGTCAGCGCGGACGTCCCGCGCGGGCCCGCATCGGGTCCATCCCCTTCGGGATCGCCGCGGCCGGGCTCTGCGTGAGGGAGTCGAGCCGGTTCGCGACCGCCAGGACCTCGTTGCGGTTGAGCGCCTTCTTGAACTTGTTCATCGCACGGGGGAGCTTGTGCAGCGTCACGGAGTCGTCACCGTCGCCGTCCTTGCCGCTGGCCACGTGCACGACGTGCACCGGGACGTTCGGGACGATGCGCTGGACCTTGCGGCGCTCCTCGTCGACCTGGCGGTTGAGGTTGCCGCGCTGGCCCTCGGTGATGAGCACGACACCCGGGGTGCCGACGGCCCGGTAGACAGCGGCCTGCGAACGACCGTGCACCGCGACCGGCATCTCGCTCGAGCGCCACTGACGGCGGAGCGAGTTCGACAGCACGGCACCCACGGCACCGGGCTGCCCCTCGATCTGCGAGTAGGCGGCACGTTCGGCCAGCCGACCGAGGACGATCAGGAAGAGCAGTACACCCAGCAGCACGCCGGCCACGATCCAGAGGATGATCGCGAGCCAGTTCTGCCCGGGCAGCAGCAGGGCGAGCAGGACGCCCAGCACCACCGGGACGACGAACGCCAGGGCGAACCACCAGACGGAGCTCGGGTCCGCCCGACGGGTCATCGTGAAGACCTGGTACATCTGCTTGAGACGACCCGGCTCCTTCGCCGTCGTACCTTGAGAACTGCTGCGTGCCATGCGACCAGGATACGGCCTGTCCCGACTTCCGAGGACCGTCGATGCTCTGGCTGTGGGCGAACAGCGTTCTCCACAGGACGGCGTCCCGTCCGCCGGAGGCTGGGCGGGCCCGGCCAGGCTGTCCGGATGCAGACGCTCTCCGATCACGTCCGGTGGCACGCGGTGGACGACGAGCAGCCGTTGCTCGCCTGGTTCGCCGACCGCGCCGCCGTCGCCCCGGATCCCTCGGCGCGGCACCTCGTCCCGGTCGTCGGCGTCGGCCGGCTGGCGGACGGACGGCTCGCCGTCGACGTCCTCCGTCCCGCGGGGACGGTGCTGTCCGCGGCACTCGACACCCTCGGCACGCCGACCACCGGTGTCGCCGTGACGCTCACCGTGCCGATGCTCGAGCTCGCAGTGACCGAACGGTCCGGCGCGGTCCAGATCGGCTCCGCGGGGCTCGACGACGTCCTGGTGGACGATGCCGGTGCGGTCGTGCTGTGCGACCGGCCACCCGGGTCGGACGGCGTCCGTCGGTCCGACCAGAGCGGCGCGAGGGTCCTGGTCCTCGCGGCCCGGCTGGTGTGGGAGCGGACCGAGGCAGGTGCGCCGGACCGTCCGGCCGTCGATGGCGCTCTCGCCGAGGCCCTCGACGGCGACACGACGGCGCTGCGTGCGGCGCTGGCGGTGGTCCGGGCCGCCGCGGCGCCGCGCCCGATCCGCTGGGAACGGCCGTCGGACGACCTGCTCGTCGGGTTGCCCGAGCGCACGTCGATGCCACCGGGGCCGGCTGGTTCCCTCGAGACGGCGCTGCGCGGGGTCGTCGAGCACGGCCTCCCGATCGGCGGTGGGAGACGGCTGCCGCTCCGACGAGCGCTGGTGGGGATGGTGGTCGCGGCGGGGCTGACCGCGGCGGTGGCCTTCACGATCGGCTGAACACGCCAGAAACGGGGAACGGCCCCGATCCACAGTGGGATCGGGGCCGTCCGGAGTACGACGAGCGCTGGGCTCAGTACCCGAGGTTCGGGCCGAAGTTGCCCTCCTCGAGGCGGTTCTTCACCGCGACGAGGTAGCGCGACGCGTCGGCGCCGTCGATGATGCGGTGGTCGTACGACAGCGCGAGGTAGACGAACGAACGGATCGCGATGGCCTCTTGCCCGTCGACCTTCACGACCGCCGGACGCTTCGTCACGATGCCCGTGCCGAGGATCGCCGACTGCGGCAGGAACACCACGGGGGTGTCGAACAGCGCGCCACGCGAACCGGTGTTCGTCAGCGTGAACGTGCCACCCGCGAGCTCGTCCGGCTTGAGCTGGTTGTTGCGGGTGCGCTCGGCGAGGTCCGCGATCGACTGCGAGAACTGCGCCAGGTTCAGCGACGCCGCGTCCTTGATCACCGGGGTGAGCAGGCCGCGCTCGGTGTCCACCGCGATCGAGACGTTCTCGGTCTCCGGGTAGACGATCTCCTCGCCCTCGACGGTCGAGTTGATCTTCGGGTGCGCCTTGAGCGCCTCGGACGCCGCGAGGGCGAAGAACGGCATGAAGGAGAGCTTCGAACCGGTCTTCTCGAGGAACTCGGCCTTGTGCGCGTCACGGAACTGCGCGACCTTGGTCACGTCCACCTCGACGACGCTGGTGAGCTGCGCGGTCGAGGTCATCGACTGCACGGCGCGCTCGGCGACGACCTTGCGGAGGCGGGTCATCTTCTCGCGGGTGCCACGCAGCGGCGAGACCTCGGCGACGAAGGGGCCGGCCGGGGCCGCAGCGGCGGAACCACCGGCGGCCGGGGCCTTCGCAGCGGCTTCGGCAGCGGCGAGGACGTCTTCCTTGCGGATGCGTCCGCCGACGCCGGAGCCGGTGACGGTCGAGAGGTCGACACCCTGCTCGTTCGCGAGCTTCCGCACGAGCGGGGTGACGTAGCCGGAGGCCGAGGCGTCCTGCGTCGGGTTCGGCACCGAGGCGCTGGCGGCCGAGCCACCTGAGGCGGCAGCCGGAGCCGGAGCGGCGGCCTGCGGGGCGGCGCCGGTCGTGCCGCTCAGCCCGAGCTGGGCGGAGCAGGCCGGCCATGCGCCCCAGCCCTGGGAGGCGAGGACGCGCTCGGCGACGGCGATCTGGGTCGCACGGCTCGCGGAGGCCGGGTTGCCCGTGCCGCCGTTCGCCTGCCAGGTGCCGAGGTTGAACTGGAGGCCGCCGTAGTAGCCGTTGCCGGTGTTGATCGCCCAGTTGCCGCCGGACTCGCACTGCGCGAGGGCGTCCCAGGTCGAGCCGGATGCTGCGTTCGCGGGCGCCGCCGCGAGGCCGACACCCGTCGCGGCGATGCCTGCGAAGGCGAGGCCACCGACGATGGTGCGGGTACGAGAAAGCTTCTTCATGGTTGATTGCTCCACCGGGACCACGGATCGAGAGCCGATCGCCACTGCCCGTCCCGACCGATCGCGGTCGTGTCGTGGGGTGCGCCACCGGGGGCAGTGGTCTCGTGCCGGGGGCGCCTCGGTCGGCCACCATAGGAAACTCTTCACCGTTATCAAACCGAGACAAACGGTTCTACCCGTTGGTGCTATGTCTCCGGGGACGGAACCTGTACGCGTGGATCCCCATGGGCATGGTCATCGCGGCGGACCCGGGTACGCCACCTTGGCAATTCCCTGGCAATGACGGCCAGGAGGCACGTGGCGGCGCCGACCCGCGCCTCCCGTCCGCCGGTCGGTCACCCTCGGGACAGCAGCGTCACCGCTTCCAGGTGGCCGGTCTGCGGGAACATGTCGAGCACCCGCGCGCGCCGCAGGCGCAGCGACGGCATCCGCGCGAGGTCCTTCGCCAGGGTCACCGGGTTGCAGCTCGAGTAGACGACGTGCCGGACGTCCGACTCCTCGAGCCAGGTCGACAGCGTCTCGCCGATCCCGCGCCGCGGCGGGTTGACGACGACGAGCTCGGGGACGGCGTCGGGACGGGCACGGAGCGCGTGCTCGGTCGCGTCGTCCGCGGCGAAGCGGACGCCCTCGAGGCCGGCCTCGCGCGCCGACTGCCCCGCCGACCGCACGGCCTCGCGGCTGGTCTCGATGCCCGTCACCGCGCGACCGGGGCGGGCGGCGTGCAGGGCGAAGCCGCCGACGCCGCAGTAGAGGTCCCACATCGACGCCGGCGCCACCTCGTCGATCCACGCCGAGGCCTGGGCGTACAGCTCGGTGGCCACGTGCGTGTTCGTCTGGAAGAAGCTCTGCGGGCGGAGGTGCATCGTGACGTCACCGAGTCGCATCGAGAGCGTCTCCCGCTCGGTGAGCACGATCTCCCGCTCCCCCTCGGTGACGGCCTTGTGCTCCGGGAGCAGGTTCACGGTGACGACGACGGCGTTCGGCAGCACCCGGTGGAGCGCGTCGAGGTGCTGCCGGAGGCGCGCCAGCTGTCCCTCGGAGCGCAGGACGAACCGCACCATGAGCTCCCCGTCCGGCGACTCCGTCACGAGCACGAACTTCAGCTCGCCCCGGCGGGTGGCGACGTCGTACGGGATGAGTCCGGCGTCCGCGATGAACCCGGCGAGGATCGGGAGCGCGTGCTGGATCCCGAGCGTGCAGATGCCGCAGTGCCGCAGGTCCACCCCGCGCTGCCGGTGGTCGAGGATGCCGACCGTCGGGTGCTGGACGGTCCCGCCGACCACCATCTTCGCCTTGTTGCGGTACGCGGACTCGGGGCTGGTGATCGCGGGCAGCCACTCGACCGAGCCCGGACCCCCTGCGGCCTCGACCGCGTCGTGCAGGAGTTCGCGCGTCCGGAGTTCCTTGTCGAGGACCTGCCCGGCGTACGGCTGCCGCATGAGCGTGCACGAGCGGCACACCCCGCGGTCGAAGTAGTCGCACTGCATGGCCGAGTCAGGATACGGCAGCGGCCGCCTTCCGGACGGTGACGCCGCGGGTCTGCTGCTCGAGGGCGTCTTCGTACGCGCCACAGACGCCCGACCACGTGTACGCCGAGCGGGCCCGGTCACGCACGCTGCCCCGGAGCAGCTCCTGCTCGACGGGGTCGGCGAGCAGGTCGAGGACGGCATCGGCGATCGCGCCGGGGTCGGGCTGGACGAACCGGACGCCGGTGCCGGCGAGGACCTCGCGGTTGTACACGGTGTCGCGGGCCACGGTGGGCGCCCCGCAGTGCATCGCCTGCACGAGGGCCGGGTTCGTGCCGCCGACGCTGTGCCCGTGGAAGTAGGCGCCGGCATGCTGCCACAGTGCGAAGAGCCGGTCGTCGTCGGACACGTGGCCGAGCCAGGACACGCCCGTGTTCCGGTCGGCGAGGTCCTGCGCGGCGGTGTCGAGCTCCCCGCCGTAGCCCGTCGACCCGACGATGACGACCGGGTGGCGCTCGGCGATGCGCTCCGCGGCGACGAGGAACTCGGCCACCGTGTTCTCCGGCACGAACCGCGCCACCACGAGGGCGAACGGTCGCCCGGCGAGGTGCGCGTCGTCGGGGTGCAGCGGCAGGACGTCGGACTCCGTGCCGCCGTAGGGGATCATCACGCCGGAGCGGCCGAACTCGCGACGCCAGTAGTCCCCGATGGCATCGGCGTCGAAGACGAGCCGATCGGCGAACCGTGCGGTGGCCCGGGCGCCGGTCTTGAACACCGCCTTGGCGAGCCGCCCCCACTTCGCGCGCTCCCACTCGATCCCGTCGACGTTGACCACGGTGGGGATGCCGGCGAGCCGCAGGAGCGGGAGCCAGTACCCGTTCGCGCAGTTCATCACGAGCGCGACGTCCGGCCGTCGTCGGATCGTGTCGAGCACGGCGGTCATGCCGTACGTGAGGGTCGAGAGCGACCGCGACTCGAGGCCACGGGTCGTGCGTCGGGTCACCCGGTGGTCGAGGGACGGGTCGTCCACCCGTTCCTGTCCGGGACGGCCGTAGACCGTGACGTCCCAGCCGGCGTCGGCCAGGTGCGGTGCGATGTGCCGCACGGCCGTCTCGAACCCGCCGTAGTAGGACGGGTACCCGCGCGTCCCGATGATCGCCACACGCTTGGACATACCCGCTCCCTCGTTCACCTGATGACTGCAATGATATTCTACATTGCAGTTCCAGGTGACGGAAGAGCGGGTTACTCGGCGGCGGCGTCCCGGGTCGTGGTCGCGATCCGGTACACGGACGTCGTCGCGGCGAGGAACAGCGTCGTGCCGTCGTCGCCGCCGAAGCACAGGTTCGCGGTGACCTCGGGGACGGCGATGTCGCCGAGCCGGGTGCCGTCCGGGTCGAACACGACCACGCCCCGGTGCGACGAGGACCACACGTTGCCGTGCACGTCGACGCGGATGCCGTCCGGGGCGCCCTCGCCGGGCTCCAACCGCGCGAACACCCGACCGTTCTTGAGCAGGTCGCCCCGGCCGCCCCGCCGGTCGTACGCCCGGATGACCGGGTCGTCGCCGGACGAGCTCGCGACGTAGAGCACCTGCTCGGTCGGGTCGAACGCCAACCCGTTCGGTTCGTCGAGGTCGGTGGCGACCGGCCGCAGGTCCGCACCGTCCGGGCCGCACCGGAACACCCAGTGGTCGCCGTACTCCCGCTCGCCCGGGTGCCCCTCGCGCGGCTGGGTGATGCCGTACGCCGGGTCGGTGAACCACACGCTGCCGTCCCGCGCGACCACGACGTCGTTCGGGGAGTTCAACCGGACGCCGTCCCACGCGTCCACGATCGGCGTGACGACCCCGTCCCGGTCGCGCTCGACCCGTCGGTTCCCGTGCGAGCACTGCACGACGCTGCCGTCGCGGTCGAGGGTGCGGCCGTTCGTGAACTCGACCCCCTCGGCGTACACCGACGTCTCACCGGAGCCGGCGTGCCACTGCAGGATGCGGTCGCCCGGGATGTCCGACCACCGCAGGGTCCGGCTCGCGGGGATCCAGCACGGCCCCTCGGCCCAGGTGCTGCCCGTCGCGATGCGCTCGACGGCGCCGGGGTCGGGGACGAGATCGGTGAACGACATGTGCTCCCCTTCGAACACGATCCGCGGTGCGGCGCGGTCGGAGTTCGGCCGCGGATCGACCCTACCCGTCGGCCTCGGGTGCACCGGTTGCCGACGAGGTGCCACCGACGAGCTCGTGCAACCACGCGTCGGCCACGAGTCGTCCGTCACGGTCCGGGAGGGCGGCGCGGACCTCGTCACGATCGAGCGGGTTCCGCAGCGCCCGGACGAGCGCCGTTGCGAGCCGCTCCGGGAGCCCGGACGGATCGACGTCGACGACCTCGTGCCCGTGTGCGACGAGCCAGGGCGCCAGACCGGTCTGGTCCGTCGTGACCACCGTCAGCCCAGCGGCGAGGGCCTCCTTGATCGGGAGGCCGATCTGCTCGATCCACCGACCGTCGGGCACGGACGGGGCCACCAGCACGGAACTCGACGCGAGCAGCGCGCCGGCCTCGCCGTGGGGCAACCGTCCGAGCACCGTCCGGCTGTCCGGACGGCGCGCTGCCCACGCCTCGAGCTCGGCCTGCAGCGGCCCGGGACCGACGATCGAGAGCCGCGCGTCCGGGAGCGCCTCCTCGACGGCACTCCACGCCACCGTCAGCCCGCGCAGCCCCTTGCGTTCCTCGAGCACCCCGAGGAACACGCACGAGAGCGGCTCGGCGGACACCGACGTGTCGTTCGCCCGCGGGAGTTCGAGCGTCGTGCGCTGGTCGACCCCCGACAGGAACGGGAGTCGTGCGTACGCGACCCGGGCGGCGTCGCTCGCGAAGCAGATGCGGTCCAGGGTGAGGCGCGCGACACCGCCGATGAGGAGTGCGACGGCCCGGACGGCCCACCCGGGGACCCGACGCCGCCCGCCGACCAGGGTCGCGAGGGCGTTGTTCTCCATCGCGTAGGTGACGACGCGGTGCCGGCGGCGCCGGAGCACGCCCGCGGCCTTGAAGCCGAGCACGAGCCCGAGGTGCTTCGGCCAGAAGCGCATCCAGTACGGCTCGGGGACCTCGAGCGTGGTGGCGCCGGTGCGCAGGAACCGCCGCAGCGCGCCCGGCATCGTGACGCGTCGGATGCCCGCGACGAGCGGCGTGCCCGCGAGGTCGTAGTTCGTGTCGAGGTAGAGCAGCTCGGCAGGGGTCCCGAGTCGGTGTCGCTCGATGTGCGCGGCCCGGAGTTCCGGGACGATCCGCATGCTCGCGGCCGGAGTGGTTCGGACCCGCGGTTCCTTGTCGACCATCACTTCGTCTCCCTGTCGCGATACCGGCTGATGACATATCTACTGATATACAATACACTGGAACGGAACGAAGGAGCAGAGATGACTGTGTTGATCACCGGAGCCGGCGGCATGATGGGTTCCCACCTCGCCGAACTCCTCATGAGTGCCGGGGACGACGTGGTCGCGACCTCGCTCCACCCGACCATCGACCTCTCGACCGTCGACCCCTCCGTGCGGTTCCGGGAACTCGACGTCCTCGATCGCGATGCCGTGACGGGGTCCATCGCGGCGCACCGGCCCTCCGTCATCCACCACCTCGCTGCGCAGAGCCTGCCAACGGTGTCGTGGACGGACCCGTGGACCACGATGCGGGTCAACTCCGAGGGCACGATCAACGTGTTCGAAGCGGTCCTCGACGTCCGCCGTCTGGATCCCGAGTACGACCCGACCGTCGTGGTGGCGTGCTCGTCGGCGGAGTACGGGGCGAGCCTCACACCCGCGAACGTCCCGGTGACCGAGGAGACCCCGTTGCTCCCGCTGCACCCCTACGGCGTCAGCAAGGTCAGCCAAGACCTCCTCGCGTACCAGTACCACGCGAACCACGGCATCCGAGCCGTCCGTGCGCGCATCTTCAACTGCACGGGCACCCGGAAGCGCAACGACGTGGTCTCGGACTTCGGCCGTGCAGTCGTCCGAGCGCTGCACGAGGGGACACCGGTCCGCCACGGCAACCTCGAGACCCAGCGCGCGATCATCGATGTGCGCGACATGGTCCGGGCGCTCCGTGACCTCTCGCTGACCGGCCGCCCCGGCGAGGTGTACAACATCTGCGCAGACCGCGCCTACCGCATCTCGGAGGTACTGGAGATGTACTTCCGTGCGGCCGGACGTCGCCTGCCGACGGAGGTCGACCCGCTCCTCCTCCGCCCGTCGGACGAGGCGATCATCTTCGGTGACACGTCGAAGATCCGGTCGCACACGGCCTGGCGTCCGGAGATCGGCCTCGAAACGACGATCGCAGACGTCCTCGCGTTCGAGCAGGTCCAGTACGCCCGAGGTGCGCGGTGATCGACCTCCTGTTCTCCGACCCGATCCCGGTCGTGCAGCACCACTACCAGCGACAGCTCCACGACGTCTTCGCGAGCGGCGGGGGCTCAGCGACGCAGGCCCACTGGTCTCGTCCGGTCGAGGGCTTCCCCGGAGCCCTCGGCAAGGCGCGGATGTTGGCGAACGCGGTCCACAACCTCCGGCGCCAGCGCGCCGAGCGGCGACCGGTCCTCCAGGCGTGGCCGAGCCTCGGTCTCCTCGAGACCCGGCTCTGGTCGTCGCCGAACGGCCCTCGCTACGTCATGCTGCACGACCCGGCTCCGCTCCGACGCCAGTACGGGCACTCCGAGCGCTCACGTCGCTGGGCAGCCGCCGCCCCCGCGGAGCACCGCCCGACCGTCCTCGTCTCCAACGACCACGCGTTCGCCATCGCGCGCCAGGCACTTCCGCACCACCGGATCGAGAGTGTCCTGCACCCGATGCTGAGCACGCGACGCCACGTCGACAAGACAGCCCGACCGTCGATCCTCGTCGCCGGTCAGTACAAGCCGGCCCGGAACGTCGAATTGCTCGCCGCTCTCGGTCCGCGGCTCCGAGCGCGGGGGTGGGAGACGACGATCGTCGGGAGAGGCTGGCCGGAGATCGAGGGCTGGACCGTCGAGAACCGGTTCGTCGCGGAGCACGAGCTCGAGCACCTCCTGGGCCGCTCGTGGGTGCACCTGCTGACGTACCGGCAGTACTTCCAGTCCGGCGTCTCACTGCGAGCCGTCGAGATGGGGACGCCGACGGTCGGCGAAGACACCGACTTCCTCCGCGGGCTGTTCGGTGCCGGGCACCCCGGTCTCGTCGCGACGGACGGAGACGCCGCCGCGTACGAACGTGCGATCGAGGCCGTCATCGACGGCGAAGGCCCGTCACTCGAAACCGTACAGAGCGACTACTTCGCCCGGTGCACGGAGAGCTGGCGCGTGGTTCGCTGACGCTCACGCTCGGTCGACGATCTGTTGCATGGCGCGAGACGCACCGCTCTCGTCGCCGCTTGCGACCGCGCGCGCGACGGCCGCGTGGAGGCCCACGTCGTGCGCGTCGGGGCGGATGCCCGCACGTTCGTCGAGTGCGCGCGCGACCACGCGGTGCAGCCGTCCGTACATCGCGTTCCCGGACAGCTCCAGCACCAGTCGGTGGACCTCGCGGTCTGCCTGGAGGAACGTGGCCGCGTCGTCCGGACCCGTGGCGGCGGCGAGGCGGTCGGCGGCGGCGAGCAGCGCCTCCAGGTCGGCACGGTGCGACGCGTCGGACGCGCGCCCGGCGGCTGCCGCAGCGGCCACCGGCTCGACCGCGCGGCGCAGCGCGCGCAACTCCCCGAGGACGACCCCACGCTCCGGACCGGCGAGCCGCCAGCCGATGACGCGCGGGTCGAGGACGTCCCACTCCGACGCGGGCAGGACCCGGAGCCCGACGCGACGACCGGCGCTGAGGAGGCCGAGACCGACGAGGACGCGGACGGTCTCGCGGACGATGCTGCGGCTCGAGCCCGTGCGGGTGACGAACCCGTCGATGCTGTCGCGGTGCCCCGTCGGCAGCGATCCGTCGACGATCGCGGCGCCGAGCCCGTCGAGCACCCGGTCGAAGATCACCGCTGGGAGACCGGGCTGACCACGAGCTCGTCGACGCGCATGTACGACGGGGCCTCGAGCACGAACGAGACCGAGCGGGCGATGTCCTCCGGCTGGAGCATGACCGCGCGTGCGGCCGCGTCCGGCACCGAGGGGCGCTGGTCGAGGAAGTCGGTGGCGACGTCACCCGGGCACAGGTGGGTCGCTCGGACGCCGTGCCCTGCCTCCTGCTGGTTGAGCGTCCGGACGACGGAGCCGAGCGCGGTCTTCGACGCCGAGTAGGCGACCCCGGCCCCGGGTTGGAACGACCAGCCCGCGTACGAGGACACGACCACGACGATCCCGCCGGACTCGCGCAGCGCGGGCAGCGCCGCGTCGACGACCGTGACGACGGCGGTGAGGTTGGTGTCGACGATGGCGCGGAAGTCCGGCAGCGACTGGTCGTCCCACCGACGCGCCGGCCTGTTGAGCCCGGCGGCGAGGACGAGTCCGTCGAGCCGCCCGTACTGCGCGAGCAGGGTGTCGCGGGCAGCGGTGACGGCCTCCGGATCGTTCGCGTCGAGGGGCAGCACGTCCGCCGTCCCGCCGTCGTCGCGGATCGCGGTCGCGACCGCGGCGAGCCGGTCCGCCCGGCGTCCGCTGAGCACCACCGTCCAGCCGTCGCGGGCGGCCGCACGAGCGCTCGCCGCTCCCATGCCGCTGCCGCCGCCGGTGATCCAGAGCACGCGTGCGTCGTTCATGGGGGAATAGTATGCCTATTGCTGCGACCGGACCACGGCCGCACCGACGACGGGAGCGACGATGCACCTCGACCTGACCGACCGCGTGGTCGTCGTGACCGGAGCCGCGCGCGGCATCGGTGCCACGATCGCCGCGCGGTTCCACGCGGAGGGGTGCCGGGTCGTCGCGCTCGACCTGGCGTTCGACGAACCCGCTGCCGCGGACGCGCCCGCCGCCGGGGACGGGGCCGGGGACGGGGCCGCCGCCGGCGCCGCGCTGCCGGTCGACCGGGTGCGCTGCAACGTCGCCGACCCCGACTCCGTCCGCGCCGCCGTGGACGAGGTCGTCGCCCGGCACGGCACGATCGACGTGCTCGTGAACAACGCCGGCATCAACGTCGAGGGAGTGGTCGCCGACCTGCAGTGGGACGACTGGCGCCGATGCATGGACGTGAACCTCGGCGGGACCTTCCTGATGAGCCAGGCCGTGGCACCCGTGATGCAGGCCGCCGGGCGCGGACGGATCATCAACGCGGCGTCGTTCGCGGCGATCGTGCCGAGCGTCGGGAGCGCTGCCTACGCGGCGTCGAAGTCGGCCGTCGTGGCGTTCACCCGCGTACTCGCGTCGGAGCTCGGCCCGTGGGACATCACCGTGAACGCGTACGCCCCGGGGATGGTGCCGACGGCGATGAACGGCTTCGCGACGATGCCCGCCGAGGCCCAGGACCGCCTGCTCGACACCCTGTCGCTCCGTCGGTGGGAGACGGCCGACGACGTGGCCGACCTGCTCGTGTTCGTGGCGAGCGACGCCGCCGGGTACGTCACGGGGACGCTGCTGGACGTGTCCGGCGGCAAGTTGGCGACCCAGATCCCGGCGCGGGCGCACGGGCGCTGAGGGCGCTGTCCCACGGCCCGTTCGTCCGTCAGCGCTCGCGGAACCAGGCGTCGGCCGCGCGCAGGTCGTCCGGGACCCCGATGTCGAAGAAGGTCGCACCCCCGACGACGAAGGGCGGCCGGAGTTCCGGGATCCTGACCTCCATCACGTCGCGCTCGAACGAGACGAACGGGTCGGCCGGGAACGTCTCGACGAACCGCTTGCGCATGCCGTAGACACCCGCGTTGATCCGCCCCCGCCCCGTCGATCCCTTCTCGCGGAGCGCCACGACGCGCGCGCCGTCCGTGTCGACCCCGCCGAAACGCCCGACGTCGGGGACGGTGGCGAGGGTCATCGCGAAGTCGGCGTCGTCAAGGGCGGCGACGAGCATCGGGAGTTCGGCGGCGCCGTACGTGTCGCCGTTCATCACGACGAAGCGATCGCGGAGCAGGGGGAGGGCGTCCCGGACCGCTCCGCCGGTCCCCCGAGGGCCGGTCTCCGTCGAGTACCGGACCGGGACGCCGGCGAACGCGGAGCCGAAGTGGTCACGGATGACGTCCGCGTGGTGCCCGACGAGCAGGACGAACTCGGTCGCGCCCGCTCGCGCACAGTCCTCGAGCAGCCACTCGAGGAACGGCCGACCGGCAACGGTCGCCATCGGTTTCGGGGTGCTGTCCGGGATCACTCCGCGGAGCCGGGTCCCGAGGCCCCCGGCGAGCACCACCACCTGCATCAGCGCACCGCCTTCGTGACGGGCCACGACTCGACGCCGTGGTGTGTCACGTGGGCTCCCGTCACGGTGCCGCCGCACTCTGATTCGAGCGCACGAGCCACCTCGAGCCGGCGTTCCGGATCGACGACGAGCATCATGAAGCCACCTCCTCCGGCTCCCGAGACCTTGCCGGCGATCATCCCGTGCCGTGAGGCGACCTCGTGGGCTCGCTCGATGGCGGCGTTGCTGATGCTCGCCGCCGTCCGCTTCTTCGCGAGCCAGCCGTCGTTCAGGCTCGCGGCGAACTCCGGGACATCGCCGACGAGGAGCGCGTTCTTCATCCGCTCAGCCTCGGCCCGGACGGTGTGGGTCGCGGCGAGGGCGTCTTCGCGACCGGCGACGACGTTCCCCTGCTGTTGCTCGATGACCACGGCGGAGTCTCGGGACACTCCACCGAAGTACAGAAGGAGCGACGCCTCGAGCTCCGCGTGCACCTCACGCGGGATCCGCAAGGGGTTCACCACGACGCGCTCACGGTCGGCCTCCATGTAGTTGAAACCGCCGAACACTGCGCTGTACTGGTCTTGCCAACCGCCGGCGAGCCCCAGGTCCACGCGCTCGATCTCCCAGGCCGTGCGGGCGAGTTCGTACTGGCCGAGGCTCACGCCGAGGAACTCTGCCATCGCCTGCACCATCGCGACGACGAGCGCCGAGGACGACCCGAGCCCGGACCCCGGTGGCGCATCGACCTCGGTGGCGAGGCGAAGCGCGACGTCGTGGCCGCCGTTGTGGTCGCGGACCATGCGGCGGTACACGGCGACGTGGAGCCCGAAGTCGGAGAGCAGCGCGTCGAGGTCCGCGTGCGCGGCACGGCCGGTGCACTGTCGATCCGGCGAGTGGAACTCGACACCGGACGCTGCCGGGGAGACCGTCGCGTAGGCGTAGCGGTCGATGGTGACGCTGAGGACACGCCCGCCGAAGTCCTCGGAGTAGGGCGACACATCGGTGCCGCCACCGCCGAGACCGAGGCGGAGGGGTGCGCGACTGCGGATGGTGTGCATGGCTGGTCTCCGTTCGGGCGGGTGTCAGGCGATCGACGCGGCGAACGCGGCGAGGGAGGGGAAGGACTGGTCTGCCATGGGGTCCCCGACCCCGATGCGGACGGTGCGGCACCCGCCGGTATGGTGTGCGAGGGCTCGTCCCATCGCGATGTCGGAGTCGGAGTCACCGACCATGGTCGACCGGCTGGGGTCCACCTCAGGGTGGTCGGCGAGCCAGCCGAGCGGCATCCCGGGGAGCGGCTTGCGGCACCGGCAGGTACCGGCGAGGTGCGGGCAGACGAGCACGTCGTCGATGCGCCCACCCGCGGCGGCGACCCGAGCGGTCATCTCGGCATGCACCTCGTCGACGGCACGGGCCGACATGATCCCGCGCCCGACGCCCTGCTGGTTCGTGACGATGACGATCCGAGGTGCCCAGGACGCGAGGGACACGAGCGCGTCGAGCGCCCCCGGGAGGAACTCGAACTCCTCGACGCTCCGGACGTAGTCACCGGCGATCCGCCGGTTGACCACGCCGTCACGGTCGAGGAAGAGCGGCCACATCGGCGGACTCGAAGGCGCAGGGGCGCTCGGCGGGGAGCTTGTACTCGTCGGCGAAGAGCACGTGCTCGACACGCTCCGAGATCGCGTGGACGAAGACGATGTGCGACTCCTGGATCCGGCCGGTCTCGTTCGACGGGATGCGGAGCGCGATGTCGGCCAGGGCTGCGAGTGCGCCGCCACCGGCACCGGTCATGGCGACGACGGAGACCCCGTGGACCCGTGCGGCCTCGGCTGCGCGGACGATGCTCGCGGAGTCACCCGAGGTGCTGATGGCCACCAGCAGGTCGCCTCGACGTGCGGAGCCGGTCAGCGCCCGGGCGAAGACGCTCTCGTAGTCGTAGTCGTTGGCGACCGCGGTCATGTGAGAGGCGTTGCCGTGCAGCGCTTCGGCTGCGAGGGGCGGTCGGTCGAAGATGAAGTGACCGCTCAGTTCGGCCGCGAAGTGCTGCGCGTCGGCGGCGCTGCCACCGTTGCCACAGAAGTAGACGCGGCCGCCGCTGCGGTAGGTGGCGATCATGGCGTCCGCCACTGCATCGGCCGCGTCGAGCAGCGTTCGATCCTGGAGCACTCGCTCCTTCACTGCGATGGTGTCGCGGAAGATTCGTTCCATGCTGCGCATCGGGCTGCCTCTCGTTCGCGCACCGGAGGTGGGTGCGGAACCATGCTACCTTGTCGAAATATCACACGCAAGCATTTCATATTCGAAGACTCAGCGCAGCATCCGCTCCAGCAACGCCCGCAGCGCGCCCCGCTCCCCCACGGACAACCGGGTGGTCAGGGGCAGCAGCGACTCCCGGATCGCCGCCTCGAGCGATCGGGCGACGTCGAGCCCGGCATCGGTGATGACGACGTCCACCGCCCGGGCGTCCTCCGCGTTCGGCACCCGCCCGAGCAGCCCCTTGGCCGACGCGCGCGCCACCAGCCCGGTCATCGTCGACTTCTCGAGGCCGAGGTACTGCGCCAGGTCGCCGATCCGCATCCGTCGGTCACGCAGGATCGCGAGCACGCGCAGCTGCGTCAGCGACAGCCCGGCATCCGCCGCGATGCCGGTCAGGGCACCCATCGTCCGGAACGCACTCTCGCCGAGGGCGTCGACGAGCCGCTCGTCCTCCGTCATCTCCTGCATGCCGTCAGCCTACTTGACTCACTTCGTGTTACGAACTACTTTGTTCGTAACGCGAACCTTTCAGGAGGCAGTCATGCACGCAGCCGTCGTCACCGAGTTCGGCCGGTCCCCGGTCTGGCAGGAGTTCACCGACCCCGTCCCCACCGCCGACGAGGTGGTCGTCGACGTCGTCGCCGCCGGTCTCCACCCACGGGTGCGGTCCCAGGCCGACGGCTCGCACTACACGAGCGAGGGGGCGCTCCCGCTCGTCCCGGGCGTCGACGCGGTCGGGCGGTTCCCGGACGGGACGCTCCGCTACTTCGCCGTCGCGAGCGACACCCGCGGCACGATGGCCGAACGGGTCGCCGTGGACCCGCGGGCGAGCGTCGTCCTGCCCGAGGGTGCCGACCCGGTGGCGGTCGCCGCCGGCGCGAACCCCGTGATGTCCTCGTGGGTCGCGCTCCGACGGCGGATCGACTTCGCGCCCGGCAGCCGTGTCCTCGTGCTCGGCGCGACGGGTGCCTCCGGCTCCGCGGCGGTGCAGGTCGCGAAGCACCTCGGCGCCGAGCACGTCGTCGCGAGCGGACGGGACGCGGCACGACTCGGAGCGCTGCCGGCACTCGGCGCGGACGTCGTGGTCCCGCTCGACGACGTCGACGCGGTGGGTGCGGCCGCCGCGGACGTCGACGTCGTGATCGACTACGTGTGGGGCCAGCCCGCCGCGGACGTCATGCGCGCACTCGTCACGGCGCGGCAGGAGCGCGGACGCCGGCTCGACTGGGTGGCGATCGGCTCCACGGCGGGCCAGGAGGCGCGGATCCCCTCCGCAGCGCTCCGTGCGTCCGGCCTGACCATCGTCGGGAGCGGCCAGGGTTCCGTCGGTCGGGCGGCGTTCGTCGCGGAGCTCCCGGGGATCGTGGCGGCGATCGCCGACGGGACCATCCGGGTGGACGCGACGGCGGTGCGCATGGCGGAGGTCGAGGCGGCCTGGGCCGGACAGGTCGGTGCTTCGACGGGCAGAGTGGTGCTGGAAGCCTGATCCTCGATCGGCCTCCCTGTCCGCCCACTCAGGAACTCCACATCCCCTTCTCCGTAGGCTGTGAGGGCCCAGTGAGCCGGACTGCAGCCCGACCCCGAGGAGGTGCCCGATGGTCATCGTCCTCGTCGCGTTCGCGATCGTCGCCCTGATCGTCCCCGCCCTGACCCCCGTCCTCGGCCGCCGCGTCTTCACCGTGGCGGCCCTCGCACCGGCAGCAGCCGCGGTCCTCACCGTCACGCAGACCGGTCCGGCGTTGCACGGCGCGGTCACGGAACGGTTCCAGTGGGTGCCGCAGCTCGACCTCGCGATCGCCCTGCGGATGGACGCCCTCTCGTGGGTCCTCGCCCTCGTGGTGAGCGTGGTCGGTGCCCTCGTGCTCGTGTACTGCGCCACGTACTTCGGGCCGGACGAACCCGGACTCGGTCGGTTCGCCGGGGTCCTCACCGCCTTCGCCGGGTCGATGTACGGGCTCGTGGTCGCCGACGACGTCATCGTGCTGTTCGTCCTCTGGGAAGCGACGACGGTCTTCTCCTACCTGCTGATCGGCCACGACTCGGTGAAGCGTGCCAGTCGCGCGGCGGCGATGCAGGCGCTCGTGGTCACCACTGCCGGCGGTCTGGCGATGCTCGCCGGTCTCGTGGTGCTGTCGGTGACCGCCGGGACGACGTCGCTCTCCGGGATCGTCGCCGATCCGCCCTCGGGGACCGTCGTTTCCGTGTCGGTCGTGCTCGTCCTGCTCGGCGCGCTGACGAAGTCCGCCATCGTGCCGTTCCACTTCTGGCTCCCCGCCGCGATGGCCGCCCCGACCCCGGTCAGCGCGTACCTGCACGCCGCGGCGATGGTCAAGGCCGGCATCTACCTCGTCGCCCGGCTCGCCCCCGCGTTCGCGCTCCTCGGCGGGTGGCGCGAGACCATCACCGTGCTCGGGGTGCTCGGCATGCTCATCGGTGGGTACCGTGCGCTCCGGCAGACCGACATCAAGCTCCTGCTCGCCTACGGCACGGTCGCCCAGCTCGGGTTCCTCGTGCTCGCGGCCGGGTGGGGTGCGCCCGAGGTCGCCCTCGGCGGGGTGGCGCTGCTGGTGGCCCACGCGGCGTTCAAGTCGACCCTGTTCCTCGTCGTCGGGGCGATCGACCACGTCACGGGCACCCGCGACCTCGCGCGCCTGAGCGGCCTCGGACGCCGGATGCCCTGGCTGACCGTCGTGGCCGTCCTCGCACTGCTGTCGATGGCGGGCATCCCGCCGACGATCGGCTTCGTCGCGAAGGAGGCCGTGCTCACCGGCTTCATCGACTCGCTGCACGGCCCCGACGCCGGGTGGGCCTGGTTCGCGCTCGTCGGCGTGACGATCGGCTCGGTGCTCACCGTGGCCTACTCGCTGCGGTTCCTGTGGGGCGCCTTCGCCCGGAAGCCCGGCGTGCCCGACACCGAACCGCACGGCCTGCACGGCCTCGGCGTCGTCCCGTCGGTCCTCGCGCTCACGGGTCTCGCGCTCGGCCTCGCGACGCCCCTCGTGGCGCACGGCATCGAGCCGGCCGCGCACGCCGCCGCCCTCCCCGGCGAGGTCCCGCACCTCGCGCTCTGGCATGGTCTCGAGCCGGCGCTCGGCCTCTCCGCGGTGACGCTCGTCGGCGGTCTCGCGCTGTTCGCCCTGCGCCGCCCGGTCGAGGCGCTCCAGCACCGCCTCGCGGGTTCCCCCAGCGCGTCGAGCATCTACCGACACCTCATGCGCGGGCTCGACCGGGTGGCCACGGGCCTCACCGCCGGGGTCCAGCGCGGTTCGCTCCCCTACTACCTGACCGTCATCCTGTCGGTGTTCGTCGCCGGGGCGCTCGTCAACCTGGTCATCGGCGGACCGTGGGCGTTCCACGTCCGGTTCGCCGATTCGTGGGGACAGATCCCCGTCGTCCTCGTCATGTCGATCGCCGCGATCGCCGTCCTCACCGCCAAGACCCGGTTCGCCGCGGCGGTGCTGGTCGGCGTGACCGGGTACGGCATGTCCGTCCTGTTCGTGCTGCACGGAGCGGTCGACCTCGCCCTGACCCAGCTCGTGGTCGAGACGGTGACGCTCATCGCGTTCGTGCTCGTGCTGCGCCGGCTCCCCCCGCGGATCGCCACCGCGAACCCGTCCCGCTTCCGGGTCGTGCGGGCGCTCTTCGCGGGCCTCGCCGGGCTGACCCTCGCGATCGTGGTCGTCGTCGCCGCATCGGCACGGACGGCCGAGCCGCTCTGGCCGGACCTGCCGGCGTTGACGAGCTCGTTCGGGCACGGCCTGAACGTCGTGAACGTGGCCCTCGTCGACCTCCGAGGCTGGGACACCCTCGGCGAGCTGACCGTCGTGGTCGCCGCCGCGACGGGCGTCGCGAGCCTGATCTTCGTGAACTCCCGCGAGGACACGCTTCCCCGCCTCCGCGACCTGCCGGCTCGTCTGACCGCCGACCGCGACGAGCGCACGGACGGCGAGCCCCGCGCCTGGCTGCCGACGAGCGCCGCGATCCCGACCGGCCGTTCGGCGCTGCTCGACGTCGTCGTCCGCCTGCTGTTCCACGGCCTGATCGTCCTGTCGGTCTACCTGCTCTTCGCCGGGCACAACGCGGCGGGCGGCGGGTTCGCCGGTGGTCTCGTCGCGGGCATCGCCCTCGCGGCCCGGTACCTCGCGGGTGGCCCGGCCGAGCTCGGCGCCGCAGCCCCGGTCCGGGCCGGACGCCTGCTCGGGCTCGGCGTCGCCACGGCCGCGATCACCGCCCTCGTGCCGATGTTCTTCGGCAGGGAAGCCCTGTACTCCGAGTTCTTCGAGGCCACCGTCCCGGTGCTCGGCCACGTCGAGTTCGTCACCGCCACGTTCTTCGACATCGGCGTGTACCTCGTGGTCGTCGGCCTCGTGCTCGACGTCCTCCGCAGCCTCGGCGCCGAGGTCGACCGGCAGCGACTCGAGGACGCCTCGACGCCCGTGCAGGACATGACCGAAGCCCCCACCCCGGAAGGGAGCGCCACGTGACCGTCACCCTCGTGCTCGTCATCGCGATGGCGGTGCTGTTCTCCTGCGGGGTCTACCTGCTCCTCGAACGCTCGCTGACCCGGATGCTGCTCGGCTTCCTCCTGCTCGGCAACGCCCTCAACCTGCTGCTCCTCGTGATGTCCGGTGCTGCCGGCAACCCGCCGATCGGCAAGAGCTCCGAGGGCATCACGGACCCGCTCCCCCAGGCGTTCGCCCTGACCGCGATCGTCATCACCTTCGCCGTGAGCGCGTTCCTGTTGGCCCTCATCCACCGCTCGTGGAAGCTCTCCCGCGCCGACGAGGTCGAGGTCGACGAGGCCGACGTCGCGATCGGTCGGGAACGCGACGAACCCGCCGACGAAGACCCCGAGACCACCACCGACGCAGAACAGGAGGCGACCCGATGACCTGGCTCGTCCCGCTCCTCGTCCTCGTCCCGCTGCTCGGCGCCGCGGTCGCGCTCGGACTCCTCAACCACCAGAAACTGCAGCGCGCGATCACCGTCGTGGTGCTCGTCGTCGCCCTGGCCGTCGCCGCGACCCTCATGGTGCTCGTCGACCAGCACGGCACGATCGTGGTGCAGGTCGGCGGGTGGGACGCGCCGTACGGCATCTCGCTCGTGGTCGACCGGCTGAGCGCGCTGCTCCTCACCGTGAGCGCGAGCGTGCTCCTCGTCGTCCTGCTGTTCTCGATCGGCCAGGGGCTCGCGGCCGACGACGGCGAGGCGCCGGTCACGATCTTCTACCCGACGTACCTCGTGCTCGCCGCCGGCGTGCTCGACTCCTTCATCGCCGGGGACCTCTTCAACCTGTACGTCGCGTTCGAGATGCTGCTGGTGGCGAGCTACGTGCTCATCACCCTCGGCGGCAGCGAGCAGCGCGTGCGGGCGGGCACCACCTACATCGTCACGAGCCTCATCGCGTCGGCGATCTTCCTCGCGGCGATCGGCCTCGTGTACGGCGCCACCGGCACGGTCAACATCGCCCAGATCAGCGAGCGGATGGCTGCCCTGCCCGAGCACGTGCAGCTGCTCCTCCACACGATGCTGCTCATCGGGTTCGGCATCAAGGCCGCCGTGTTCCCGCTGGCGTTCTGGCTGCCGGACTCCTACCCGACCGCGCCGGCCCCGGTGACGGCGGTGTTCGCGGGCCTGCTCACGAAGGTCGGCATCTACGCGATCATCCGGCTCGAGACGATCATCTTCCCGAGACCGCAGCTCAACACCGTGCTCCTCATCGTGGCGATCCTGACGATGGTGGTGGGCGTGCTCGGTGCGGTGTCGCAGACCGACGTGAAACGACTGCTGTCCTTCACGCTCATCAGCCACATCGGGTTCATGGTGATGGGCGTCGGCCTCGGTTCGGTCGCCGGGACGGCCGCCGCGGTGTTCTACACGGTCCACCACATCGTCGTGCAGACGACGCTCTTCCTGGTCTCCGGGCTGATGGAACGCGTCGGCGGCACGACCTCGACCCGATCGCTCGGCGGGCTGCTCAAGGCCGCCCCGCTGCTCGCCGCGCTCTACCTCGTGCCGGCGTTCAACCTCGGTGGCATCCCGCCGTTCTCCGGCTTCATCGGCAAGCTCGGCCTCTTCCGTGCCGCGGCGATCGACGGCTCACCCCTCGCCTACGCGACGATCGCCGCCGGTGTCGTGACGAGCCTCCTGACCCTGTACGCGCTCATGCGCGTCTGGGACGCCGCGTTCTGGCGTCCGAAGCCCGCGGCCGAGGCAGCGGCCCCGCACGCGAGCACCGCAGAGCCGCACGCCCACCTGCGGTCGCCGGAACCGGCGCCGCTGACCGTGTCCGAGGACACGGGCAAGGCGTTCCACCCAGGAGGCTCGGTGACGGTCACCGACGCACCGCACGCGAGTCGCGCCTCCAGTCCGGAGACCGCACCGACGGCCACGCAGGACGGCGTCGGCGAAGCCCCCACGCGCGTGAAGCTGCCGCGCATGCTCGTCGGCGTGACGACCGTGGCCGTCCTCGGGTCGGTCGCCCTGACCGTCGTGGCCGGCCCGCTGTACGGCTACGCGACCCGCGCGGCGGAGTCGCTCGAGTCCCCGGACCGCTACGTGCAGGCCGTGCTCGGGGGGACGCGATGACCGCGGACAGCACCCGTCGGATCACGAACGCGCGGCGCATCGCCGTCGCGTGGCGCTACGACGTCCCGCTCGTCGCCGGGTTGACCGTGCTCTGGGCGCTGCTCTGGGGGTCGTGGACGCCGCTGACCCTGCTGTGCGGGATCGTCGTCGCGCTGCTCGTGACGCAGTTGCTCCCGCTGCCGCCGGTGCCGCTGTCCGCCCGGTTCTCGATCCCGCACGCCGCGTGGTTCCTGGTGGTGTGGTCCGGGCTGGTCGTGCTCGCCTCGTTCCGAGTCGCCTGGGTCGCGCTCCGCCCACGCGGGGTCCGGCGGAGTTCGATCACGCTCGTCCAGCTCCACACCACCTCCGAGATGACGTTCACCCTGGCGACGCTCGCGATCTCCCTCGTGCCGGGGTCCTACGTCGCCGACGTCGACCTGCGACGCCGCCGGCTGCTCCTGCACGTCCTCGACACCGAGCGGGTCGAGCAGGTCGACGCGGCCCGCCGTGAGGCCCTCGGCATCGAGACGCTCGTCATCCGGGCGCTCGGGTCGAAGCAGGACCTCTCCGAACTGTCCGAACCCCTGCCGGAGGTCACGCGATGAGCGCCGCAGTCGTCGTCATGGGCATCGCGATCGCCCTGGTGCTCGCGCTGCTCGGGGCCACCCTCGTGCTCGCCGTCCTCCGCATCGTGCGGGGCCCGACCATCCTCGACCGGATGATCGGCTCGGACATGGTGCTGACGACCGCGCTCGTGGTGATCGGCGCCGCGATGGTGATCCGGCGGGACCTGACCGCCGTGCCCGTCCTCGTGGTGATCGCCGCGACGAGCGTCTTCGCCACGATCGCCGTCGCCCGTGCGGTCACCCCGTCCTCCGATCCGTCCGACGAGGGGCTGACCGTGACCACGCCCGAGCACGCCGACGACCAGGAGCGTCCCCAGTGATCGACATCATCCAGGGGTTCATCGACGGCGCCGGGGTCCGCGCGTGGATCGCCGTCGGGCTGCTGCTCGTCGGGGCGGTGCTGTCGCTCGGCGCCGGCGTCGGGATCGTCCGGTTCCCCGACCCGCTCGTCCGGCTGCACGCGATGGCGAAGCCGCAGGTGCTCGGGCTGGCGTTCGCCCTCGCCGCGATCATGGTCGCCGTGTGGACGTGGACGGCGCTGTGGGTCGTCCTGCCGATCATGGTGTTCCAGCTGTTCCTCGTGCCGGTGTCGACGCACATGATCGCCCGAGCCGGGCTGCGGGCGGACGACTACCGCCACGAGGACCTGCTGGTCGACGACACGGAGTCGTGACCAGGTGACGGACTGGAGGCGCGGTGCGGGCCCGCGCCGTCCCTCCAGGCCGTCAGGCGGTCACGCGTGTGCGCGACGCGACAGCACGAGGTTCGCCACCGCGGCGAGCACGACGACCGCCGCGGACGCGGCCGGCAGCAGCATCGCGGCGCCGGCCCCGTGCTGCTGGGCGACGTCGCCCGTGATCGCAGACGCGATGGACTGCCCCACGATCACGGCGGAACCGAGGATCGTCATGGTGGTCGCCGAGCGCCCGACGGGTGAGCGGTCGGAACCGAGACTGTACTGCGCGACCAGGGTCGGACCGATCCCGATCCCCATCACCGCGAGCACGACCCCCACGGCGACGACGGAACCGGCCTGCGAGAACCAGACCGCACCGCCGAGCAGCACCACACCGAACACGAGCCACCGCCACCCGAGGGCGAACCCGCGCGGGAACGCGGCCGAGCCAAGGGCGAGCCCCGCGGAGCCGATGCCCATCAGGCCGTAGAGCAATCCCGCCTGCGAGGGCTCGCCGTGGGTCTCCATGAAGGCGGTCAGCGCGGTGAGCGTCGAGCCGAAGAACAGGCCGACGCCGAGGATCCCGAGGACCACCACGACGAGCCGGGGCCGCAGGAGCTGACGGGCCGGTGCCTGCTCGAGCTCCTCGTGCCGGCCGACGACGAGCTTGCCGGTCGGGTGCAACGCGAACGCCGTGACGAAGACGAACGTCAGCGCGGAGGCACCGGCGACGGCGACCCACGGCGCGATCGCACTCGCGAGGATCCCGACGAGGAACGGGCCGATGATGAACACGGTCTCGTCGGCCGCGGACTCGTAGGCCATCGTGCCGCTGAGGACCTTGCCGCGACGTGCCGGGGCCATCCGCTGCCCGATGATCGCGACGAGCCGGGTCCGGGACATCGGGGCGACCTGGGGCGCCGAGGCCCCGATGCAGAACGCGAGTGCGAGCACGGCGACGTCCGGAGCGGTGCCGTCCACCACGAAGGGGAACACCCCGAGCAGCACGGCGTTCACCAGCCCGACGGGGACGAGCACGTTCCGCTGGCCGAAGCGGTCCGCGGCGGCACCGACCAGCGGGCCGAAGACCGCGGCGCCGATGCCGACCGACGCGGAGTTGACGCCGCCGAGCGCCACGGAGTCGCGCGCGGAGACGACGAGCGTCAGCACGCCGACGACCATCATCGCGAAGGGGAGCCGGGCGACGAACGCGACGGGGAAGTACCAGCGTCCGGCGTGGGCGACGAGCGAGCGGTCGTCGGTGGTGGCGGGCGCGGGCGCGGTGGAACGGGTGTGGAGCATGGAGGTGTGCCTTCTCGGCCCGGCCGGGGATCTCCTGGGGCGGACCCATCGGGTGCCGCCGTTGTCCGTCGGGGTGCCGACGGCCGGTAGATACACACTGCGTGTTGGTGGAACGGCCCCAGGGTACCAGCGGTAACGGTTCGTCACCCGGGGCCCGGTGTCACGGGCGTCCTCCTATCGTGGCCGCCATGGAACAGCGACGCATGGGGCGGACGGGGGCTCCCGTCAGCGCGCTGACCCTGGGGAGCCGTGCCGTGTCGACGGTCGCCGAGCGGGACGTGGACGACGCCGTCCGACTCGTCCACGAGGCGCTCGTGCGCGGGGTCACCGCGGTGGACGTGTCCGACGCGGAGGGGGCGGGCCTCGCCGAGACCGTCCTCGGTGCCGCACTCGGCGACCGCCGCGACGACGTGTTCCTGGCGGTGCGGTTCGGGGACCCGGTCGACCGGGACCCGTCGCACCACGGCAACGGACGGCGGTGGATGTTCCGCGCGGTCGAACGGAGTCTCGAACGGCTCGGCACCGACGTCATCGACCTCTACCAGCCGGCACACCCGGACCCGGCGACCTCGCTCGACGAGACCCTCGACGCGCTCGCCGACCTCGTCACGCAGGGCAAGATCCGCGCCTTCGGGATCCCGGGCTTCCCGGCCGAGGAGCTCGTCGAGGCGCAGTGGCTCCGGTCGGGCGGGAAGAGTGCCAGCGCGACGCACGCCCCGTACTCGATCCTCACCCGGACGGCGGAGCGGACCACCTTCCCGGTCGCCCGACGGTTCGGGCTCGGTGTGCTCGCGGCCGCGCCCCTCGCGGGTGGCTGGCTCGCGGGCGCGTACCGGAACGGCACCGTGCAGCCCCGGTCGCCGCGGGTGGTGGAGCAGCCGCACGCGTACGACATCGGCGCCCCGGCGAACCGTCGGAAGCTCGACGTCGCCGACCGCCTGGGGCACCTCGCGGACGAGTCCGGGCTCACCCTGCTCGAGCTCGCGGTGGGGTTCGCACTGACCCACCCGGACGTGTCGAGCGTGGTGATCGGTCCGCGGACGGTCTCGCACGTGGACGCGTACGCGCAGGCGGCCGAGGTGGTGCTCGACGACGAGGTGCTCGACGCGATCGACCGGGTCGTGCCGCCGGGGACGCACGTGCTGGAACGCGACACGGGGGTGGAGCTGCCGGGGCTCAGCCGGGAGCGGCTCCGCGGACGCGTCCTCGCCCACTGACACGAGGACCCCGTCAGCGGGAGACGATCAGCGGTACGCGACCGTGCTGACCGCGGCGTGCGCGACCATGACCGGCCGCGCCAGTGCGTGCGGGAGCCGGGCGGCCGTGCGCTCGAGCCGGCCGAGCACGCCGTCGAGGGCGAGCGGGTGGCGGGTGGCGCCGGTCGCGTCGGCGGTGCCGGTGGTCCGTGCGGGAGCGATCGGACGGGCGGTCGTGGTGCGGGCGGTGCGGGGCTGCAGGATCGTGGTCATGGTCGGACCTCCGGGTCGGGAGCCGCCCCTCGCGGCTCGTGGTACACAACATATTGGACATCAGTTTGCATGTCAACTGTTATGTCACGCGATCTCGACGAGCCCCGCGCCGTAGGATCTCGACCATGGTGGAGATCCCGCGTCCGAGCCCGACCGACCTCCTCACGATCGGCGAGGTCGTCGCCCGGACCGGGGTCGCGGCGTCGGCCCTGCACTTCTACGAGCGCAAGGGCCTCATCCACCCCGAGCGCACCGCCGGCGGCACTCGCCTCTACCCACGACACGTCGAGCGGCGCATCGCGATCATCCAGGTCGCCAAGCGCCTCGGGATCCCGCTGAGCGAGGTCGCCGAGCAGTTCGAGACGCTGCCCTCCGACCGCATGCCGTCGCTGCGGGACTGGAACCGCCTGAACGAGCGGTGGCGGGCACGACTCCGCGCTCGGCAGCTCGAACTGGAGCGCCTGCAGGAGGAGATGACGCAGTGCATCGGCTGCGGCTGCGTGTCGTTGAACGCCTGCCTCGTGATGAACCCGGGCGACGAGCTCGGTGCCGAGGGGCACGGAGCCCGGCGGTTGCTGCCGATCGCGGACGAGGTGCCGGACCGGACCATCTGACGGCCTGGAGGGACGGTGCGGGCCCGACCCGCGCCTCCAGGCCGTCGACCGGTCGCGTCGCGGTCAGCGCGTCGCGTCGCGCAGGTGGTCGTCGATGCGCGTGAGCGTCGCGAACGTCGTCGCCACACCCTCGTCGTCGCCCCCGAGCGCCTGCCGGAGCATGCCGGCCCAGTGCGCGTGCAGCCGCTCGATGCTGCCCGCGGCGAGCTCGGTCGAGTACAGCTGCACGGTCCGGGCGTCGTCCGGGTCGGGCCGACGCTCGACCATCCCCTTCGCCACGAGCGACCCGACCGCGACGCTGAGGTTGCTGCGCTTGAGGGCCGTCGCCTCGGCCACCGCGCTCGGCGTCGACCCGGGGTTCCGGTCGATCCAGCGCATCACGAGGGCCTCGGTGCCGGTGAGCGGCACGATGTCGAGCGACCTCGCACCGTGCGGGTCGATCTCGCGCGAGATCCGGAGCACGACGTCGGCGAGCTCGGCGAGGAGGTCGTCGGACGGCGCGGATCCCATGCCGTCACCCTACCGACGTCCTGCATCAGTTATGCTTTCATAATCATGACCACGGACACCGGCTCCATCCGCGCGCACGCCGCGACACACACGACCCGGCAGCAGGGCATCACCACCGGCCTGCTGCTCGTGCTCGGCCTGCTGAGCGCCGTCGCGCCCTTCGCGACCGACCTCTACCTGCCGGCCTTCCCGCAGATGACCACCGAACTGCAGGCGTCGGCGACGACCGTGCAGCTCACCCTCACCGCGTTCCTCGTCGGCGTGACCGCGGGACAGCTCGTCTTCGGACCGCTGTCCGACCGGTTCGGCCGGGTGCCGCCGCTCCTCGCCGGCGCCGCACTGTGCGTGCTCGCGAGCGCCGCGGCCGTGCTCGCACCGAACGTCGGCGTGCTCGTCGTCGCCCGCCTGCTGCAGGGCCTCGGCGGCGCGGCCGGCATGGTGATCGGTCGCGCGGTGATCTCCGACCTCGCGACGGGCAAGCCGGCGGCGCGGGCGTTCTCGCTCATGATGATCGTCGGCGGGGTCGCCCCGGTGGTCGCGCCGCTGCTCGGAGGGCTCCTGACGGGACCGATCGGCTGGCGCGGGCTCCTCACCATCGTGCTCGGCCTGTCGGTCCTCATGCTCGTGGCGGTGCTCGCCGTGGTCCGCGAGACGCACCTGCGTTCGCGCCGCGATGCCCTGCGCGCCGAGCGACGGGCGTCCGGCGCGACGGGCTCGCCGCTGCGGGCACTCCGCTCCCGGACGTTCGTCGGGTACACCGCGGTGTTCGGCTTCGCGTTCGCCGTGATGATGGCGTACATCTCGGCGTCGCCGTTCCTTTACCAGGACATGCTCGGGCTCGGCACGGTGGGCTACGGTCTCGCGTTCGGCTGCAACGCCCTCGCACTGATGGGCGTGAGCATCCTCTCGGCGAAGCTCACGGCGACCCGATCGGTCACCGGGGTGCTCGCGCTCGGCATCGTCCTCGTGCTGGCCTCGACCGTCGCGTTCGCGCTGCTCGTCGTCACGTCCGCACCGGTGTTCTGGCTCGCCGTCCCGCTGTTCACCGCCGTGGGGTCGCTCGGCCTCGTGCTCGGCAACGCGACCGCACTCGCACTCGGGGCGGTGCCGCAGGCTGCCGGGAGCGCCTCGGCGGTGCTGGGTGCCCTGCAGTTCGGGCTCGCGGCGCTCGTGTCGCCGCTCGTGAGCATCGGCGGCGAGGGGACGGCGGCGCCGCTCGCGGTCGTGATGCTCGCGGCCGCGGTGGTCGCCGTGGTGGCGCTGCTGGCGGCGCGCGGTCGGCGCGGCGTCAGCGCGTGACCTCGCGCTGCGCCGCAGGACCCCGGGGTCGCAGGAACGGGATCTTCGGCATGAGCCAGTCGACCCACACCACCCGCACGCCCGGCGCGACGGCGAGCGCCCACAGGATCGACGCGGCGGCGTCCGTCGGGTAGTGCACGGCGTCGATCGACACCGCGAAGAACACGACGACGATCGCCACGACCCCGAGCCCCAGCGCGAGGCGGTGCCACCGGGTGTCGCGGAGCAGCCAGATGAGCGCGATGACGAACGCGGTGATGTAGACCGTGTGCCCGCTCGGGTAGCCGGGGTCCGGCTGTACCGGGAACGGGTGCGGCAGCACGGCGACGTCCGGACGTGCCCGGTGCACGATCTCCTTGACGACGGCGGACGGCACCCACGTGATCGCGATCGTGCCCCCGAACGCCAGCGCCGGGCGGAGGTCGCGGGTCCGCCACCAGATCACCGCGACGACCACGACCGTGATCCCGATCGCCGGGGCGGGACTGATGACGTGGTAGACCGCCGTCGTGAACGCCCCGAGGGCGCCGGTGTGCAGCCCGTTGAGCGCCTTCGAGAGCCCGAGGTCGACCGTGCCGAGGGTGAACCCGACGATCGTGATGAGGACGACGGCGACGACGGCGATCGCCACCGACGCGAGCGGGTAACGGCTCCGGTCGAGGATCCCGTACTCGTCGGACGCTCGTCGGCGGGGGCGGAGATCGTGGTCGGACATCCGCCCATCGTCGCAGGTGCGGCGTCCGGGCGGCCCCGAGTTCGGTGTCGGACGATCAGAGGTCGCTCAGTGAACGGCGAGGATCAGCCGCCAGGACTAGACACGAAGGCATGACAACCGTTGCCGAGAACATCGTCGCCACCCTCCGTCAGAACGACGTCGAACGGGTCTACGGTCTCCCCGGGGACTCCCTCAACGGCTTCACCGACGCGCTGCGCAAGGACGGCACGATCCGGTGGGAGCACGTCCGCCACGAGGAGGCGGCCGCGTTCGCCGCCTCCGCCGAGGCCGAGCTGACCGGGAACCTCGCCGTGTGTGCGGGCAGCTGCGGTCCCGGCAACCTGCACCTGATCAACGGCCTCTACGACGCGAACCGCTCCCGCGTGCCGGTCCTCGCGATCGCTGCGCACATCCCCACGGCGGAGATCGGTTCCGGCTACTTCCAGGAGACCCATCCGCAGGAGCTCTTCCGCGAGTGCTCGGTCTACGTCGAGTACGTCGCCGACCCGTCCCAGATGCCGCGCCTGCTCGAGATCGCGATGCGCGCCGCGGTCGAGAAGCGCGGTGTCGCCGTGCTCGTCATCCCGGGCGACGTGCTCCTCGCCGAGGCCGTCGCGCCCCGCGTCACGACCATCGAGCGCGCCGAGCCGCGGATCATCCCCGCACAGGCCGAGCTGGAGCGCACCGCGCAGCTGCTCAACGGCGCCGACAAGGTCACCATCCTCGCCGGCGCCGGCGTCGCGGGCGCCCACGACGAGGTCATCGCCCTCGCCGAACGCCTGCAGGCTCCGATCGTGCACGCCCTGCGCGGCAAGGAGCACATCGAGTGGGACAACCCCTACGACGTCGGCATGACCGGGCTCCTCGGCTTCGCCTCCGGGTACCGCGCGATGGAGGACGCCGACGTGGTCCTCATGCTCGGCACGGACTTCCCCTACCAGCAGTTCTTCCCCGCGAAGGCGAAGCACGTGCAGGTCGACATCCGCGGCGAACAGCTCGGCAAGCGGCACCCGGTCGACATCGGCCTGGTCGGCACCGTCAAGGACACGGCGCTCGCCCTCATCCCGTTGCTCACCGGGTCGCACCCCACGAAGCACCTCGAGGACGCGCGCAAGCACTACGCGAAGACCCGCGCGAAGCTCGACGACCTGGCCGTGCCGGCCGGCAAGCACAAGCCGCTGCACCCGCAGTACGTCGCGCGCGCGCTCGACCGGCTCGCCGACCAGGACGCCGTGTTCATCCCCGACGTCGGCTCCCCCGTCGTGTGGGCGTCGCGGTACCTCACCATGAACGGCGACCGACGACTGATCGGGTCGTTCGTGCACGGCACGATGGCGAACGCGGTCCCGCAGGCGATCGGTGCGCAGGCGGCGTTCCCCGACCGGCAGGTCATCGCCATGGCCGGCGACGGCGGCCTCGCGATGCTGCTCGGCGAGCTCATCACGATCGTGCAGAACAAGCTGCCCGTGAAGATCGTCGTGTTCGACAACTCGTCCCTGAACTTCGTCGAGCTCGAGATGAAGGCGGCCGGGTTCGTCACCTACGGCACCGAGCTGCAGAACCCCGACTTCGCGAAGGTCGCCGAGGCGATCGGCATCGCGGGCTTCCGCGTCGACGAGTCCGACCAGCTCGAGGACGCGCTCGCCGCTGCCCTCGCACACGACGGCCCCGCGCTCGTGTCGGTCAAGGCCGACCGTCAGGAGCTCTCGATGCCGCCGGCGGTGACCCTCGAGCAGGCGAAGGGCTTCACGCTCTACGCGATCCGCACCGTGCTGTCCGGCCGCGGCGACGAGCTGCTCGACCTCGCGTCGACGAACTTCCGCCAGTTCATCTGACCGACGACGAGGGCGGCGCGGGTCAGGACTCCGCGCCGCCCTCGGCGACGATGTCCGGCGCCGGGTCGAGCGAGGCGCGGACCACGGCGTCGAGCGCGGTGACGATCCGGTCGAGGTCGAGCGAGGGGCCTTCCCCGGCGATGTCCGGGGTCGCCGGGACGTGCACGAAGCCGGCTCGGAAGCTCTCGCGGTCGGCGAACGACATGAGCTCGTAGAACACCTGGTTGCAGGTGAACGTCCCCGCCGTGTTGGACACCGCAGCGGGGACTCCGGCTGCCCGAACGTCCCGGACGATCCGCTTGATCGGCAGTCCGCTGAACGCTGCCGGGGCGCCGAACGGGTCGATCGGCTCGTCCACCGGTTGCGCGCCCGCGTTGTCCGGGATCCGGGCGTCCATGACGTTGATCGCGACGCGCTCCGGTGTCACCGCGGCCCGTCCGGCAGCGAGCCCGGTCGCGATGACGACGGCGGGACGGTGCTTCGTGATCACCGCCGCGAGCCGCGACCGCTCCTCGGCGAAGACCACCGGCAGCTGCTCGACGACGAGGGTCGCCGGTCCGTCCCACGTGGCCGCGAGCCGCTGCGCGGCTTCCCACGAGGGGTTCACGGCGTCGCCGCCGAACGGTTCGAAGGCGGTCAGCAGGACGGTCGGTTCGGTCGCGTCAGCCACGTCCTCATCGTAGGGACCTGCGGGCCGGGAGGCGCGGTGCGCAGCCGCCCTGCGCCTCCCGTTCGTCGGATGGTCACCATCCGAGCGGCGCACCGTCCTCCAGGAAGACGCCCGTCGGACCGTCGGGGCCCGCGGCGGCCGCCGCGGCGACCGTCGCCGCACTGACCTCGACCGGACGGCCGTGCGGGTTCGGCACACCCCCGAACTCGGTCGCGGTGTACCCGGGCTCGACCGCGACGAAGTGGACCTCCGGCACGGCACGGGCGTACTGCACGGTGAGCATCGACACCGCCGCCTTGCTCGCGCCGTAGACGATCGCCTGGTACTGCGACGCCGGCTTCTCCGGGTCGTGGTTGGCCGCGAACGAACCGAGCGCGCTCGAGATGTTCACGACGATCGGGGCGGCCGAGGACCGCAGCAGCGGCAGCGCGGCCTCGGTGGTCCGGACGACGCTCACGGCGTTCGTGTCGAACACCTCGAGCGCCTCCGGTCCGTCCAGCCCGAGCTTGCCGATGCCGGCGTTGTTCACCAGCACGTCGAGCCCGCCGGCAGCGCCGATGGTCGCGAACGCCGCGGCGACCGAGGCGTCGACCGTGACGTCGAGCTGCACGGCTCGGACCGCGTTCGGTCCCCTGCTGATCTCGTCGGCCACCGCGTGGCCGGTGTCGAGGTCGCGGGCGCCGATCCACACGGTGTGGCCGGCGGCGGCGAGCTGGCGGGCGGTCTCCTTGCCGAGGCCGCGTGTGGCCCCGGTGACGAATGTCGTTGTCATGGCCCCAGCGTCGCTCCGGCGAGCGCCCTCGGGGAGCCGTCCCGCTGTCGTAGGACTGCTGGACCCAGGACAGCGGGCGCGACGGGTCGCAGACTGGAGCCGTGGAACACACCGAGTTCGGCCGCACCCTCCGTCGGCTGCGCGACCACGTCGCGCCGGACACCGTCGGCGTCGTCGCGGGGAGCCGTCGGCGCGCGACCGGCCTCCGTCGCGAGGAGCTCGCCGCCCTCGCCGGGATCTCGGCCGACTACCTCACCCGGCTCGAACAGGGGCGGGCGACCTCGCCGTCCGCGCAGGTGGTCGAGGCGCTGGCCCGCTCGCTCCGGGTCGCGGACGCGGAGCGCGAGCTGCTGTTCCGGCTCGCCGGGCACGCCGCCCCGGGCGCCGACGTCGTGCCCTCGCGCATCCCGCCGAGCGTGCAGCGGCTGCTCGACCGGCTGTCGGACACCCCGGTCGCGGTGCTCGACGCCGCTGGCACGATCCTGACCGCGAACGGGCCGTACGACGCGCTGATGGGGCCGGTCGGTGCGCTCCGTGGGCACGAGCGGAACACCGCGTGGCGCCACCTCGTCGGACCGGGCAGCCGGGCGGTGCACTCGGACGCCGAGCAGCGGGCGTTCGAGGCCTCGGTCGTCGCCGAGCTCCGGCTCACGGTCGCCCGGTACCCGCTCGACCGCGGGCTGCGGCAGCTCGTGCGGGACCTCCGTGCCGCGAGCGAACGGTTCGTCGAGCTGTGGGACACCGGCGACACCGCACCGCCGCAGAGCTCCGGCCGGCGGAAGGTGGTGGACCACCCGGCGGTGGGCCGGATCGCCCTCGACTGCGACACCCTGAGGATCGCGACCGATGACCTGACGGTGCTCGCGTACACCGCGGAGCCGGGCAGTGCCGATGCCGAGCGGCTGGCGCTGGCGGTCGTGCTCGGGACGCAGTCGCTCGTCGGGTGACCGATCCGTCCGGGAGTGCCGGCGATCGGTAGGGTGGCGCCATGAAGACGACCGTCCTGGCTGCCGTCCGCCTCGCGCTCGCGGCCGCGTCCGTCGCCGGGGTCGTCACCCAGGTCGTGCTGAGCGTGCGGGTGGACTTCAGCCTCGTGAGCGTCTTCAGCTACTTCACGATCCTCGGCAACCTCTACGCCAGCACCGTGTTCGTGATCGGCGCTGTCCGGCTCCTGCGGGGTGTCCCGTCGTCGCGCGGGTGGGAGGTCGCGCGCGGTGCCGCGGTCGTCTACCTGGCGTTCGTCGGCATCGTGTTCAACACGCTGCTGGCCGGTGCCGACCTCGGCGAGCTCCTGCCGTGGGTGAACGTCGTGCACCACATGGTGATCCCGGCGGCCGTCGTGGTCGGCTGGTTCGTGGACCGCCCGCGGCACCGGCAGCCGTTCACCATGGTCTGGGCGGCCGCGATCGTGCCCGCCGTCTACACCGCGTACACGCTGGTGCGCGGCGCGGTCGTCGGGTTCTACCCCTACCCGTTCTTCAACCCGGCCCGCGTCGGCGGGTACGGCGGCGTCGCGCTGTACTGCGCGGCGCTGCTCGTCGGCTTCCTCGTGATCGCCGTGCTCGTGCGCGCATCGGGCAACGCCATGGCCCGGCGGACGGCGGTCGTCGGGTCGCGCTGATCGGCACGCCCGAGGACCACCCCGACGTCAGTCCTCGACGTCGAAGACCACGACGCGTTCGCTCGCGCCCTGGATGTACGCGGCGACGGGCTGGTGCTCCTCGTGCGGCAGGTACCCGGCGAGCGCCGCGCGGTCCCGGAACCGGACGACGAGCATCCAGTCGAAACCGCCCTCGAGCCCCTCGGTGCTGATGCTGTCGCCTGACCGCACGGACTCGACGCCGTCGATCCGCGGCAGGTGCTCGCGCACGATGGCATCGGCCTGCGCCGACCGGTCGGCTGCGTCGTCGTCCCAGGCGACGAGGACCACGTGTGTCGTCCCGCTCATCGTGTCCTCCTAGAAGGCCGGGGTGCCACCGGCGACGGTGATCGTCGACCCGGACTGGTAGCTGGACTCGGGGCTGACGAGGTGCACGTACGCGGCAGCGAGTTCGGCGGGCTGACCGGGGCGGCCGAACGGCGACTGCTCGCCGAAGTGCGCCACGGTCTCGGCGTCGTCGGACCCCGGCTGGAGGGGCGTCCACACCGGTCCCGGAGCGACCGAGTTCACGCGGATGCCCTTCGGCGCGAGCTGCTGGGCGACGGCCTCGGTGAAGAGCTTGATCGCGCCCTTGGACACCGCGTAGTCGATCTTGTCCGGCGACGGCGTGCTCGCCTGGATCGACCCGGTGGTGACGATCGTGGATCCCGGCTCGAGGTGCGGCACGGCGGCCTTGGTCAGCCAGAAGAGCGAGTAGATGTTCGTCTTGAAGGTCGAGTCGAAGTGCTCGGTCGTGAGGGTGAGGATGTCGTCGTTGCTGTCCATCCGCCCGGCGACCATGACGAGGGTGTCGAGGCCACCGAACTCATCTACGGCCTTCTGGACGAGGTCGGTGCAGTACTGCTCGTCGGAGATGTCGCCGGGGAAGAGCACCGCACGACGCCCTTCGCCCTCGAGCAGGTCGCGCACCTGTTCGGCGTCCTCCTGCTCGTCGGGCAGGTAGGAGAGGACGAGGTCGGCACCCTCGCGGGAGAGTGCGATGGCGGCGGCGCGGCCGATGCCCGAGTCGGCGCCGGTGACGATGCCCCGGAAGCCCTTCAGGCGACCGAGCCCGACGTAGCTCTCCTCGCCGTGGTCGGGCTTCGGGTCCATCTTCCACGCGGCCCCGGGGAGCGACTGCTCCTGCTCCGGGTACGGCGGGGCGGGGTAGAGGGTCTTCGGATCGCGCTTGTCGTACTGGCTCATGCGCTCCACGATGCCCGGCGTCCCCTCCGCGACCGCTCAGGCCCCAGACACGGTCAGCGCGCGGATGTGTGGGTCGCGAAGTACCTGCAAACCGACCGGGCACATGCTCCGAATGCACTGTGGGCGTCATGAGCGCCCGGACCGGCGCACCGGCGCTCCGGCCCTCGTTGAGAGAGAGGTCGCATCATGACCAGCAACGCAGCAACGAACCGCATCGGGCGCGGATCCACGTGGACGCAGAAGGGCGCCCTGGTCTTCGGGATCGTCTTCCTCATCGTCGGCATCGCCGGGTTCATCCCCGGTCTCACGATGGACATGGGCACGATGTCGGTCGCCGGCCACGGCTCGATGGCACTCCTGCTCGGCACGTTCCAGGTCTCCGTGCTCCACAACATCGTCCACCTGCTGTTCGGCGTCGTCGGGCTCCTCGCGGCCCGCAGCGCTCGCGGCGCCCGGCTCTACCTGCTCGTCGGCGGGATCGTCTACGCGGTCCTGTTCGTCTACGGCCTGTTCACCGCCGGCATGGCCGACCCGGCGAACTTCGTGCCGCTCAACAGCGCCGACAACGTGCTGCACCTGGTGCTCGCCGTCGCGATGATCGTGCTCGGCCTGCTGCTCCCCCGCGTGGGCGCCCGCCGCGTCTGACCCGACCGTCGGCGGTCCTCCCGCCCACAGCACCCACGACCGGAGCCGGTCTGGGCCACGCGATCAGGTGGTCCAGGCCGGCTCCTCGTCGTTCCGGGAAGCGGTCGCCTCAGCGCGCGGGCGCGCTCCCGAGCACCAGGTCCCGCACCTGCGCAGCGGCACCGAGCGCCACGGCATCGGACCCCAGCGACGACAGGGCCAGCCGGATCGGCGCCCCGCTCACCGGGGGCTCCAGGGCGATGGCAGCGCTGATGGCCGGCTCGAGCAGGTCCCAGGACCGCGCGATCCCGCCGCCGATGACGATGGTCGTCACGTCGAGGATCCCCGCCGTCAGCAGGGCAGCACGCGCCAGCCCCCAGCCGGCGGTCTCGAACACCGCGGCGGCGTCGGGGTCCCCGGCGCGTGCGGCGTCGGCGACCTCGCGGACGGTGACACGGCGCCCGGTCCGTTCGGCGTAGCGGTCGGCGATGCCGCGTGCTCCGGCGATGGTCTCGAGGTGGCCGACCTGCCCGCAGGTGCACACCGCGTCGCCGAAGCCCGGGACGTGGCCGATCTCGCCCGCTGCGCCGCGGGGCCCGGCGAACAGCGAGCCGCCGAGCACGAGCGCGCCGCCGACCCCGGTCCCGAGCGTCATGCCGAGCACGTCCGGCTCCCCCGCCACGGCACCGGCGGCGACCTCGCCGAGCAGGAACGCGTTCACGTCGTTGTCGAGCGTCGCGGGGACGCCGAGGGCCGACGTGACCGCGTCCGTCACGCCGTAACCGGCCCAGCCGGTGAACGAGTTGCCCGTCACGAGCACCGTCCCCGTGCTCGCGTCGACGACGCCGGCAGCGCCCACCCCGACACCGGTCACGGAGGCGCGGTGCCGGTCGAGCAGGTCCGTCACGGCACCGAGGGCGGCCGTCACGATCGCGGCGCCACCCGCGTGGGCGGGCGTCGGCAGGTCGATGCGGTCGATCACCTCGAGCGCCGGGGTCGCGAGGACCACCTTGGTGTTCGTCCCGCCGACGTCGACGCCGGCGACGACCTCGCTCACGCGGTCACCGCCCCGAGGGTCGCGAGTCGCTCGACCCGGCGTTGCCGCTGCACCACGGGGTCGGGGACGGGCACGGCGGCGAGCAGCCGTCGGGTGTAGTCGGTGGTCGGGTGCATGAGGGTGGCACCGGTCGTGCCCTGCTCCTCGACGACACCCTGGCGCATCACGACGACCCGCTCGGCGAACTGCTGCACGACGGCGAGGTCGTGCGAGACGAACAGGCACGCGAACCCGAGGTCGTCCTGCAGCTCGCGGAGGACCTCGAGCACCGTCTCCTGCACGCTGACGTCGAGCGCACTGGTCGGCTCGTCGGCGACGAGCAACCGCGGCGAGAGCACGAGCGCCCGGGCGAGGGACACGCGCTGCCGCTGTCCGCCCGAGAGCTCCCGGGGTGCACGCGACGCCAGGGTCCGGGGCAGCCGGACGGCGTCGAGGACCTCGTCGATGCGCTTCCGACGGTCGGCGGAGGACATGCCGCGACGGTGCACGGCGAGCGGTTCGGCGATGCACTCGGCGACGGACATCCGGGCGTCCAGCGACGCCACCGGGTCCTGCAGCACCACGCCGATGCCCGACCGGAGCGCTCGGCGGTCGCGACCACGCGCCGTGCGCAGGTCGGAGCCGAACAGGTGCACGCTGCCGGACGTCGGCTTGACGAGGCCGAGCGCGACCCGAGCCGCGGTGGACTTGCCGGAACCGGACTCCCCGACCAGGCCGACGGTCTCGCCGGCGTGCACGGCGATGTCGATGCCCTGCAGCGCGTGGACGGCGCGCGCCCCGCGCCCGAACGTCACCGAGACGTCCCGCAGGTCGACCACCGGGGCCGCGCCGCGCCTCCCGTCCGAACCGTCCGCGACGGACGCACCGGACGCGACGACGACGCCGGACGCACCGGACGCACCCGACGCGACGGCCGCGCCGGACGCGACGGCCACGCCGGACGCACCGGACGTGACGGCCGCACCGGCCCCGGCCACGGCCAGTCGCGGCACCGCCGCGAGCAACCGCTTCGTGTACTCGTGCTCCGGCCGGAGCAGGACGTCCTCGACGGAGCCCGTCTCGACGATCGACCCCTGCAACATGACCGCGACCCGGTCCGCGAAGTCCGCGACGACGCCCATGTTGTGGGTGACGAGCAGGACTCCCGTGCCGGTGTCGGCCGCCAGGCGACGCAGCAGCTCGAGGATCTCCGCCTGCACGGTGACGTCGAGGGCCGTCGTCGGCTCGTCGGCGATGAGGAGCTTCGGCGAGTTCGCGATCGCCATCGCGATGACCACGCGCTGCCGCTGGCCGCCGGACAGCTGGAACGGGAACGCCCTGGCGCGCTGCGCGGGCGAGGGGATGCCCACGCGGTCGAGCAGGTCGACGGCCCGTGCCGCGGCGTCCGCTGCCGAGACGTCGCCGTGGTTCCGGATGACCTCGGCGATCTGCGCTCCGACGCGGGTGAGCGGGTCGAGGGCGGTCGCGGGCTCCTGGAAGACCATCGAGACGGTGCTGCCGCGGAGCGAACGCAGGGCGGGCTCGGCGGCGCCGACGATCTCGTGGCCGTCGACGACCGCGCTGCCGGTGGCGGCGGCGTTGCCGGACAGCAGCCCCATCGCGGCGAGGGCGACGGTGGACTTGCCGGAACCGGACTCCCCGACGAGCGCGAGCGTCTCACCGGGTTCGACGTGCAGGGAGACCCCGCGGACGGCGTCGACCGTGCCGGACTCCGTGCTGAAGGAGACCCCGAGGTCGGTGGTGGTCAGGATGGACATCAACGGCCCCTCACGTCGAAGGCGTCCCGGAGCCCGTCGCCCACGGCGTTGAACGCGCAGACGACCAGGATCACGGCGAGACCCGGTGGCACGATGAGCCACCACCGCCCCGAGTAGGCGGCGGTGAGTCCTGCCGAGAGCATGCCACCCCAGTCCGTCGCGGGTGCCTGCACGCCCAACCCGAGGTACGAGACGTAGGCGACGAGGAGGATCGCGTCGGCGACCTGGAACGTGGCGGCGACGACGATCGTGGACACCGAGTTCGGCAGCAGGTGGCGCCCGATCGCGCGGGCGTGCGACCCGCCGATCGCGCGGAGGGTCAGCACGTAGTCGCGGTTCTTCAGCGTCAGCGTCTCGGCGCGGATGAGCCGGGAGGGCACGAGCCACGACACGAAGCCGAGGATCACGATGAGTCCCCACACACCGGGCGTCGTGATCGCCGAGATGACGAGCAGGATGAAGAGCGCCGGGATCGCGATGCCGGCGTCGACCACGCGCATCATCACCGCGTCGACCCAGCCGCCGACGTACCCGGCGATCGAGCCCCAGAGGGTGCCGACGACGGTGGCGAGGACGCCGGCGGCGATGCCCACCATGAGCGACACCTTGCCGCCGAACATCAGCCGGCCGAGCACGTCGTGCCCGACGGCGTCGGTGCCGAGCAGGTGCGCGGCGCCGGGGGCGAGGTTCGCCTGGGAGAGCTGGGTGTGCGTCTGGTCGGTCGGGTACAGGAACGGACCGACGAAGCAGAACAGCACGATGACGACGATGACGACGAGGCCGATCACCGCGAGGGTGTTGTGGCGGAAGCGGCGGACGGCGAGGCGCCAGCCGGTGGCGGCGACGGGCTGCACGAGCGACGCCGCTCCGGGGGCTTCGGGTGCCAGCTGTGCGGTCATGCGCGGCCTGCCTTCACTCGGGGGTCGATCAAGGACTGCGCGACGTCGGCGAGCAGCGTGCCCACCACGGTCGCGATCGAGATGACGAGGACGCACCCGAGCAGCGTCGGGTAGTCCGAGGTCTGCGCGGCGTTCCAGAAGAGGAGCCCCATGCCGGGGTAGTTGAACAGCTGCTCCGTGACGAGCGCCCCGCCGAACAGCACCGGCAGGTAGTACCCGAGCATCGCCACCACCGGGGTGAGCGAGTTCCGGAACACGTGTCGGCGCAGGATCGCCGCGGTCGAGGCACCGCCGGCGCGGGCGGTGCGGACGTAGTCCTCCTGCAGGTTCTCGAGCGTCGAGGCCCGCATGTACCGGCTGAAGACGGCGATCATGGCGAGGGCACCGGTGACGACGGGGAGCACGAGCCCGGCCGGGTCCTGGAAGACCTCGGCGAGGGTGTTCCCGCTCGGTGCCTGGGACGGCAGCCAGGGCAGCTGCTGGCTGAAGACGATGATGAGGACGAGCCCGAGGAAGAACGCGGGCGTCGAGTAGAAGACGAACGCCAGCGCGGTGGCCGCGTAGTCGACCGCGCCGTTGCGCCGGACCGCCTGCCACATGCCGACCGGGATCGCGAGGACGATGCCGAGCACCGCGGACATCCCGGTGAGGACGAGGGTCTTCGGCAGCCGCTCCGTGATGAGCTGCGAGACCGGCTCGTTGAGCGTGTACGACGTGCCGAGGTCGCCGGTGAGGAGGCGGCCGAGGAACCGGAGGTACTGCACGGGCAGTGGCTGGTCGAGCCCCTGCGCCGTGTTGAACGCGGCGATCTGCGCGGGCGTCGCGGAGACGCCGAGCACGCCGCGGGCGGGCCCGCCCGGCAGGGCGTGCAGCAGGCAGAACACGACGATCGTGACGATGAGGATCACCGCGAGCGCCTGCAGGACGCGCCTGGTGAGGTAGAGAGCTGTGGTCATGCGGCTTCCGTCGTCTGGATTGGTGCGGTGGGCCCCGGGAGGCGCGGTGCGGGTCGGACCCGCACCGCGCCTCCAGAGGGTGTCAGGTGGTTACTTCGACCACTTCCACTGGGCCGGGTGGAAGTTGGCGAGCGAGTCCTGGTCGAACCCGGTCAGCCCCTGCTTGACGACCGAGATCTGGTAGTCCGGGCTCGGCAGCCAGATCACCGGCAGGTCCTTCGCGACCGCGGCGCTGTAGTCCTGCACGGCGGTGGCGTCGGGCGACGTGGTCGTCGCGTCGATGAGCTTGTCCACGTCGGCGTTGGAGTACGAGCCGAAGTTCGCCGAACCGCCGGTCTGGAAGAGCGACTCACCGGTCGGGTAGGCCGGGAAGTACCAGCTGCCCGCGGTGCCGAAGAAGGAGAGGTCCCAGTCGCAGCTGGCCTCGTCGCTCGTGCAGGTCGGGGTCTGCGACAGGACGCTCGACACCGGCGCGGTCTTGATCGTGAAGCCGATGCCGGTCTTCGCGAGCGAGGACTGGATCGCGCTCATCATGTTGTCGGTGACCGTCGAGCCGGACTGCGAGAGCACGTTCATGGTGAACTTCGTGCCCTGCTTGACGCCCTCGCCGCACTGACTGTCGGACGTACCAGGGTCGGTGCAGACCATCGTGCCGCCCTGCTCCGCCCACCCGTGGGACTCGAGCAGCGCCTTGGCCTTCTTCGTGCTGAACGGGTACGGGTTGTCCTTCTGCGTGCTCGACACGTAGTCGGACTCCTGCGCCTGCGGGATCGGTCCGTAGGTCGAGGTGGCGGTGCCGTTGAAGACGACCTTGGAGAGCGAGGTCTGGTCGATCGACATCTGCACGGCCTGGCGGGCGTACAGCTGCTTGAAGACGGCGCCCATGTCCGGGTTGTTGAAGTTGTACGGCATGTACGTGATCGCCCAGCCGGTCCAGGGCTGCACGTCGTAGCCCTTCGACGTGAAGGACGACTTCTGGTCCATGTCGGTGGCGTTGATGTAGCCGTAGTCGACCTCGCCCGAGCGGACCGCGTTCACCTCGGCGTCCGTCGTGGTGAACGGCAGCAGGTTGACCGTCGTGATCGAGGGCTTCTCGCCGCCGTCGTACTTCGTGTTCGCCGTCAGGGTGACCTTGCCCGCCGTGGTGAACGTCTTCACGCCGTAGGGCCCGGAGATGGTCTTCCACAGGTCGTCGCTGGCGTAGTCGGAGATCTTGCCGGCGGCGGTGTTGAGGTACTTCCACACCTGCTTCGCACCGGACGTGGTCTCGTCGGCGTCGGAGACCTTCGCGCTCGCACTCGTCTTGTCCCAGGCGTGCTGCGGCAGCGGGATGATGTGGCTCAGCTGGTTGGCGAGCATCCAGTCCGGGTTGTACGCCTTGTCGAACGTGATCGTGAAGTGCGTGTCGTCGTCGGCGGTGAAGGAGGTCCAGTTGTCCGGCGCCTTGCCCTTCGAGTAGGAGCCCCACTCGTCCTTGTTCGCCTTGATCAGGTTGAACCAGAACTCGACGTCCCGGCTCGTGATCGGCTTGCCGTCGGACCAGTGCCGGTCGCCGAGGGTGACCGTGACGCTCTTCGAGTCGCTCGCGAACGTCGCGTCCGTCGCGACCGAACCGGCCTTGTTCCACGCGATCTTGCCGGTGGAGCCGTCGTAGGCGACGAGCGGCTCGTACAGCGACTGCGCGATCGAGCCGTTGTTCGTGTTGAGGTGCGCGGCGGTGCCGATCGGGAGGATCCAGTTCGGCGTGAAGTTGGCCGGCAGTGCGTAGTCGATCGTGTCGGAGCTGCTGCCGGACGAGGCGTTGCCGCCCCCGGAGCAGCCGGCGAGCAACGCGCTCACGGCGATCGCGGCTCCGGTGAGGAGCGCCCAGCGACGGGGGTTGGTCATGTGTGTCTCCTGGTGCGTGGGAGGTTCGGGGTGTGGAGCACGCGTGCCGAGCGGCACGGGGACAGTCAATGTCCAAAGCCGTTGGAAAAACAAACATCTCCGTGTAAATAGTTCGTTTCTGCCGTTCGGGCGAAAGGGTGGACCGGTCGATCTGCCGGTTAGGCTCGCGGCAGTCGGTGGTCATCCGCCGCGTTCCGCCCGGATTGGAGAAAGTCGTGCCGGACCTCAGCGCCCGCGTCCTGGAGCTCGTCGCGTCCGGGCAGGCCTCCAGTCGGACGGAGATCGCCGCGCTGCTCGGCGCCGCCCCCTCGACCGTGTCCCACGTGGTCGCGCAGCTCCTGTCGCACGGGCTGCTCGCCGAGGAGGGCACCGACGTCTCGACCGGCGGCCGCCCCCGCAAGGTGCTCCGCATCGGCGGCGTCGACGAGTACGCGGTCGCCGCGGACGTCGGCGGCGGGCACGCGCGCATCGGCATCGTCCTGCCAGGAGGCGCGCTCGAGTCCGTCGCGAACGTCCCGTTCGCGCTCTCCGACGGCCCGACCGCGGGACTCCAGCGGCTGGCCGCCCTGCTCGAGCGGCTCGCTGACGAGCGCGGTCGCGACGGGCTGCGGGGCGTCGGCCTCAGTCTGCCGGGGCCGGTCGACGTCGAGGCCGGCGTGGTCGACCTGCCGAGCCGGATGCCGGGGTGGAACGGGTTCCCGGTGGCGTCGTGGCTGACCGAGCGGTTCGGGTTGCCGGCGGTCGTCGACAACGACGCGAACTGCATGGCGGCGGGCGAGCAGACCGTGCAGGACCCGGGCCGGCGGCAGACCATCACGATCAAGGCCGGCTCGGCGATCGGGGCCGGGATCGTCATCGACGGTCGGCTGTACCGCGGGGCGACGGGCTCGGCCGGGGACATCACGCACGTCCGGATCGACGCCGCCGGGGACACCCCGTGCTCGTGCGGGAACACCGGGTGCCTCGAGACCGTCGCGTCCGGAGCCGCCCTGGTGCGGATCCTGTCGGACGCCGGGGTCGACGTCTCCTCGACCGCCGACGTCGTCCGCCTGGCCTCGGACGCCCACCCCGAGGCGACTCGGGCCGTGCGGCTCGCTGGCCGGTACCTCGGCGAGGTGCTCGCCGCGAACGTCAACTTCTTCAACCCGGACGCCGTGTACCTCGGCGGCATCCTCTCCACCCTCGACCCGTTCATCGCCGCCGTGCGGAGCCAGCTGTACGAGAGCTGCCACCCGCTCATGACGCAGCACCTCGTCATCGAGCCGGTCTCGCTCGGCGCGGACGCAGGGCTCGTCGGGGCGGGTCAGTTCGCCCTGCAGCGGGGCCTCGCCGCGTCGCTCGAGGAACTGTCCGCGCCCATCCCCCAGTCCACCACCAGGAACAGGAACGTCCGTGTCTGAGCCCGTGTCCACCGCACCCGCCACCCACCGCCCGGTCATCGCGATCGCCGGTCTCGCCATCGAGACCTCGACGTTCACGCCGACGCGCACCCACGCACCGGCGTTCCACCCGGACCGCGGGGACGAGGTCGTGGCCCGCTACGACTTCCTCGGGCCACTGTCGGCGCACGCCGAGTTCCGCGGTGCGCTCATCGGGCACGCGCTGCCGGGCGGGATCGTGGACCGTGACTCGTACGAGTCGCTCGCGGCGGAGATCGTCTCGCGGCTGGAAGCGATCGTCGAGGCCGAGCACGTCGACGGGCTCTGGTACGACATCCACGGCGCGATGGTGGTCGAGGGGCTGGACGACGCCGAGGCCGACCTGCTCGGCCGCATCCGCGCGGTGATCGGTCCCGATGTCATCGTGTCGGCGTCGATGGACCTGCACGGCAACGTCACGGCGGAGCTCGCGCACCAGGTGGACCTCGTCACCTGCTACCGGATGGCCCCGCACGAGGACGCCCTCGAGACGAAGGAGCGCGCCGTCCGGAACCTGGTCGACGTGTTGACCACCCGACCGGTCGGGCAGCAGCGCCCGGTGAAGGCCTGGGTGCCGATCCCCGTGCTCCTGCCCGGCGAGCAGACCTCGACGCGCCTCGAGCCCGCGGCGTCCCTGTACGCGCAGGTGCCGCTCGTCGAGCAGTCCGAGGGCGTGCTCGACGCCGCGATCTGGGTCGGGTACGCCTGGGCGGACCAGCCGCGCGACCGCGCGGTCACCGCGGTCACGGGCTGGGACGCCGACGCCGTCGCCGCGGGTGCCGAACGACTCGCTCGGGCCTTCTGGAACGTGCGCGAGGACTTCGTGTTCGTCGCACCGACCGGCACGTTCGACGAGTGTCTCGCCGCTGCGCTCACACCGGGCGCCGCGAGGCCGTTCTTCGTGTCCGACTCCGGCGACAACCCGACCGCCGGCGGCTCGGGCGACATGACGTGGGGGCTCACGCAGGTGCTGGCGAACCCGGCCTTCGCGGAGCCCGACGGCCCGACGGTGATCTACGCGAGCGTTCCCGGCCCCGCGGCCGTCGCGGCGGCGGTGGAGGCCGGCGTCGGTGCGACGGTCACCGTGACGGCGGGGGCGTCGGTCGATGCCGTCCACGCCGGGCCGATCACGATGACCGGCCGCGTGCACGCGATCAAGCACGGCGACCGCGACGCCGAGACCGAGGTGGTGCTGCAGGTCGGCAGTGTGTTCGCGATCCTGACGAAGCTCCGCAAGCCGTACCACCACGAGCACGACTTCACCGACCTCGACCTCGCCCCGCGGGACGCCGACGTGGTGATCGTGAAGATCGGGTACCTCGAGCCGGAACTCTTCGACATGGCTGCCGACTGGATGCTCGCGCTGACGCCGGGCGGGGTCGACCAGGACCTCGAGCGGCTCGGACACCACAGGATCGTCCGGCCGATGTTCCCCTACGATCGAGTGTTCCCGTCGGCGCCGGACCTCGGCGCCCGGATCATCCCGCCGTCGAACGAACCGCTCGGAGCCATCGCGTGACCACCGCCGCCCCCGTCGCCCTCGAGATCGCCGTCACCTCCCCCGCCGGCGCGATCGTCGCACGGGACGGCGGCGCCGACCGTGTCGAGCTCTGCGTCGGGCTCGAGCTCGGTGGCCTCACGCCGTCCCAGGCACTCGTCGAGACGGCCCACGAGACCGGCATCCCCGCGCACGCCCTCGTCCGCTGCCGTCCCGGCGGCTTCGTGCACACCCCCGACGAGGTCGAGCTCATGGTGCGCGAGGTCCGCACGGTCCTGCGCTCCGGGGCAGCGGGCGTCGTGGTCGGTGCCCTGCGTCCGGACGGCACGCTCGACGAGGACGCCCTCCGGCGCTTCGTCGACGCCGCACGCTCGGTCAGCGCGACCGCCGAGGTCACCCTGCACCGGGCGATCGACCACGCGGCCGACCCCGTCGCCGCCGCGGCCACCCTCGCCGACCTCGGGTTCACCCGGGTGCTGACCTCGGGTGCAGCGCCCACCGCGGTGGCCGGTGCGGCGACCATCACGCGCATGGTCGACGCCGCCGGGCCCGTGCAGGTCATGGCGGGCGCCGGTGTCACCCCGGCCGACGTCCCCGCCCTGGTCGCGACGGGGGCCGCCGCCGTGCACCTCTCGGCGAAGCGACCCGCCGCCGACAGCGCCCACGCGGGCGTGCCGATGGGCGGCGCGGACGACGGTTCGGCGCACTTCGTCACCGACGCCGAGGTGGTCGCCGCCGCGCGCCGGGCCCTCGACGCCTGACCCGACCCGTCACGCGGGAATGGACCACGCGGGCGCGTGCTTGACGCCCGCATGACTTCGTCAGCAACGCGCCGTGGGTGGCTCAGCGTCGCATCCGTCGCGCTCGGATCGTTCGTCCTCGTCCTGTCCGAGTTCCTCCCGATCGGCCTGCTGCCGGCCATCGCCGCCGACCTCGACGTCGGTGTCGGCACCGCGGGGCTCATGGTCGTCGCGACCGGCCTCGTCGGAGCGGTCGCCGCGCCGGTCGTCACGGTGTGGACGTCCGCGCTCGACCGCCGGGTCGTCCTGGTCGGCCTGACGGTGCTGCTCGTCGTCGCGGACGCGCTCGCAGCGGTGGCACCCTCGTTCTGGGTGCTGCTCGTGGCCCGCATGCTCCTCGGCGTCGGCATCGGCGGCTTCTGGGCGATCGGCGCCGGGATCGCCGGACGCCTCGTCCGCCCCGAGTCCGTGATCCGCGCCACGTCCCTCATCACCGCGGGCGTCTCGGTCGCGACCGTCGTCAGCCTGCCCCTCGGCGCACTCGTGTCGTCCCTCGCCACGTGGCGGCTGGCGTTCGTGATCGGCGGCGTGCTCGGGCTCGTCGCGCTCGGCCTGCAGCTCGCGATGCTCCCGCGGATCCCCGCCCAGCAGCGCGTCCGGTTCGGCACGCTCGGGTCGCTGCTCGGTGTGCGCAGGGCCCGGGTCGGCCTCATCGGTGCCGCGTTCCTCTTCACCGCGCAGTTCGCCGCCTACACCTACATCGCGCCGTACCTGCAGGACCTCGTCGGGGTCGGCGCGGACACCGTGACGATCGCGCTGCTGGTCTTCGGCATCGCGGGCATCGTCGGGAACTTCGTCGCCGGGTTCACGCTCGGCCGGAGCGTCCTCGGCACGATCGGCTCCGCGAAGTTCGTCCTCGCCGGCGCGGTCGTCCTGCTCCCGCTGCTCGCACACTCGGTCGTCGGGGTGTTCGTCCTGCTGGTCGTGTGGGGCCTCGTGTGGGGAGCACTGCCGCTCGGCATGCAGACCTGGATGTCCACGTCGTCTCCCGCGGGGTCGGAGACCGGGCTCGCGTTGTTCGTGACGACGATCCAGCTGGCGATCGCGGCCGGGTCGGTGCTCGGCGGCGCCGCGGTGTCGTCGTTCGGGTTGGCCGTCGACTTCTGGCTCGCCGGCGGGGTCGCGGTCGTCGGGGCGATCGTGCTCGTCACGCTGGGTGCGCGCCGCTCGAGCGCCGCCCCGGCGCAGGTCACCGCTCCCGCGGTCCCCGATCCGGCAGGTGCCACCGCTCCGGCGGAGACGACCGCGACCGGTTCCGTCGCCGTCGCCTGCCCCTGACGGTCCTGACGGACGGCGGCGCCACCGTCAGCCGAGCCGGACGACCCGGTCCGCTCCGGCGATGACCGTCGGGTCGTGCGTGGCGTGCACGACCACGACCCCGGACGCTGCCTCGTCGGCGAGCGCGCGGACCACGAGCCGACCCGACTCGGCGTCCACCCCGGCCGTGGGCTCGTCGACGAGGAGCACCCCCGCCCGCTGCGCGAGTCCGAGCGCGACGAGGGTCCGCTGACGCTGCCCACCGGACAGCTCGTCGAGCGGCCGGTCCGCCAGGGACGCGATCCCCATCCGGTCGAGCTGCTCGTCGACCACGTCGCGGTCGGCACGCACGAGCGGTCGCCACCACGGACGGCCGGACCACCGGCCCATGCGGACCGTGGCACGGACGGTGAGCGGGAGCGCGCTCGGCGGGACCGACTGGGTCACGTAGGCGACGCCGACGGAGGTGCGGCGCGTCACCGCCCCGGCATCCGACGTCACGACCCCGGCGAGCGCGTCGAGCAGCGTCGACTTGCCGGAGCCGTTCGGCCCCGTCAGCGCGGTGACCGCACCGGCGGGGAAGGTCGCATCGACCCCGTCGAGGACGGTCCGGTCGCCGCGTCGGACGACGAGTCCGGCGACGTGGAGGGTGGCGGCGTCGGTCGTCGTGGGCACCTGAGGACACTATCAGTATCGATAGTCATTTTCATGTAGCGTCTCCGACCGTGACCTGGCTGACCGATCCCCTCTCCGTCGACTTCATGGTCCGTGCCCTCGTGGGCGGCGGACTGGCGGCGGTGCTCTGCGCGGTCGTCGGCACGTGGGTCCTCGTCCGCGGCATGGCCTTCCTCGGCGAAGCGCTGTCGCACGGCATGCTCCCCGGCGTCGCGATCGCCTCGCTGACCGGGTTCCCCGTCGCGCTGGGCGCCGCCGCCAGCGCCGCGGTGATGGTGCTCGGGGTCGGCGCACTCCGCCGTCGGGCCCGGCTCTCGTACGACACGTCGATCGGGCTCCTGTTCGTCGGCATGCTCGCGCTCGGGGTGATCATCGTCTCCTCCTCGAGGTCCTTCGCGACCGACGTCACCGCGATCCTGTTCGGTGACGTCCTCGCCGTCACCCGTGCGGACCTCACCGGCCTGACGATCGCCGTCGCGGTGGCGCTCGGGACCGCGGTGTTCTTCCACCGTCCGTTCACGGCAGCGGCGTTCGACGTCCGGAAGGCCGTGACCCTCGGCCTCCGCCCACGGGCCGCCGAGATCGTGCTGGTCGGGCTCGTCACGCTCGCGGTCGTCGCCTCGTACCGGGCGGTGGGCACGCTGCTCGTCGTCGGACTGCTCCTCGCCCCGGCAGCCGCCGCCCGTGCGTGGACCCGGCACGTCGGCTCGACGATGGTGCTCGCCGCCGGGATCGGCATCGCGGCCGTCCTCGTCGGGCTGCTCGTCTCGTGGCACCTCGGCACCGCCGCGGGAGCGAGCATCGCCGCCGTCGCCGTCGCCGGGGTCGGCCTCTCGCGCACGGCCGCGTCGCTCAGCACCCGGGTCCGCGACCGGACCCCCGGGACAGAACCACCGACAGCAGTACCAGCACCTCGAGAGGCAGCATGACCCACTCCACCCGGCGCGCTCCCACGCGCACCCTGCTCACCACGAGCCTCGTCGTCGGGCTCGCCGTCGCGACGGCGGGCTGCTCGTCGGGCACGGCCCCCGGCGACCCCAGCGCGACCGCCCGGCCACACGGCTTCGTCGAGGGGGCGAGCGAATCCCGGGAACCGCAGCTGCGCCTCCTGGCCGTCTCCGGAACGGGCGAGACCGCGCTGCACGACCTGCTCAGCAGCGAGTCGACCACGCTCGACGACGTCGACGTGCCCACGCACTCCGCCACCGACGGCCGGTTCCTCGTGACGAGCTCCGACAGCCGCACCACGATCGTGGACGGCGGCGCCTGGACGGTCGACCACGGCGACCACACCCACTACTACGCGGCGGAGCCGCGGGTCGTCGGCACGATGGCGGAGGGCGGTCCGGTCGAGGTGCACTCCTCCGAGGCGACCACGACGATCACCTGGCCGGAGCGGGACGAGGCGGTCGTGCTCGACCGGGCCGCGCTCGGCCAGGGGACCGTCGAGGAACGGACCCGGATCGACGCACGGGTCCTGCTCCCCGACGGAGACCGCCTCGTCGCCGCGACCGACGACGTCGTCCGGGTGCTCGACGCCGACGGCTCGCCGACCGGCACCGAGGCGGCGTGCACCGACCCGGCCGGAGGCATCGTCACCCGGGCCGGCTCGGTCGTCGGCTGTTCCGACGGCGCGGTGGTCGTGGACGACGACGGCGCGACGGCGGTGCCGTTGCCCGGCGGCGCCGAACGGCCGACCTCGTTCGCAGCCCGCGCCGGACGACCGACCGTGGCGGGCCTGGTCGGTGACGCCGGCTTCTGGCTGCTCGACAGCCGCGAGCACTCGTGGGGCCTGGTGCCGACCGAGCGCCCGCTCCGCGCCGTCGCCGCGGTCGACGACGCCGACGAGCACGTGGTCGGCGTCGACGACACTGGGCGGGTGGTGGTGCACACGCTCGCCACCGGAGCGATCGTCGCGACCGACCCACTGGTCGCCGACGACGCCCCGCCCCTGCTGCAGCTCGACGCGAACCGCGCCTACCTGGCCGACCGCGGGACGGGGACCGTGCACGAGATCGACTTCGCCGACGGCGCGCGGGTCGCCCGGACCATCGACCTCGGCGTGGCCCCGGCCGCGTTCGCGGAGGTCGGACTGTGACGCGGGCACGCACACGGGCCGTCGTCGTCACGGTCCTCGCCGTGGTGGGTGTCGCGTTCGGCGCGAGCGGGTGCACCGCTGCTCCCGGGCAGGACCGGCCACTCGTCGCCGTCACCACGAACATCCTCGGCGACGTCGTCTCGGAGGTCGTCGGCGACGCGGCCGAGGTGATGGTGCTCATGCCCGCCGGAGCGGACCCGCACTCGTTCGAGGTCTCCGCGCAGGAGGCCGCGCGACTCCGCACCGCCGACCTCGTGGTGGAGAACGGGCTGGGCCTCGAGGAGGGCGTGTCCCGGCACGTCCGGGCCGCGGCCGACGACGGCGTCCCGGTCTTCACGGCCGGCGACGCGGTCGACGCCCTGGAGTGGACGACCGAGGACGACAGCGGCCCGGACCCGCACCTCTGGACCGACCCCGCACGGATGGTCGACGTCGTCGAGGCGCTCGACGACGACCTCCGCGACGTGGGCGTCCAGGCGACCGGCACCGCGGACTACCTCGACGCCCTGCACGCGCTCGACGGGGAGATGCAGCAGGCCTTCGGCGCGCTCAGCCCCGGGCAGCGGGCCCTCGTGACGAACCACCACGTCTTCGGGTACCTCGCCGACCGGTACGACTTCCGGGTGGTGGGAGCCGTCATCCCGAGCGGGACGACGCTCGCCTCGCCCAGCGCGGCTGACCTGCGGGACCTTGCCGACGCGATCGCGGACGCCGGCGTGCCGACCGTCTTCGCGGATGCCTCGCAGCCGGCCCGGTTGGCCCAGGTCCTCGCGGACGAGGTCGACGTGCACGTCGAGATCCGCCCGCTGGCCACCGAGTCGCTCACGGCCGACGGACCCGCGTCCACCTACCTCGGGATGATGCGGTCGAACACCGAGGCGATCGTCGACGGACTGTCGGTTCGTAATTGAGAATGAGAATCAGTACAGTGTTCTGCATGACGACGACCAAGTCCCTGCGCACCGCGGCCCTGCCGGCCGCCCTGCTCAGCGCGGCCGCCCTTGCCCTCACCGGCTGCGCCGCCGACCCCTCCCCCTCCGAGCCGACGAGCACCGCGACCGAGCGCGCCGACGGCACCCGGATCACGCTCACGTACGACGGCGGCCTCCTCGTGCTCGACGACGACCTGCGCGTCCTGACCGACGACGCCGTCGACGGGTTCACCCGCGTCAACCCGGCAGGTGACGGACGGCACGTGCTCGTCACGGTGCCGAGCGGCTTCCGGGTGCTCGACACCGCGGCTGATCCGGCCCTCACCGACGCGGTCTTCCCCGCCGACACCGGGGGCCACGCGGTCGTCCACGGCGACCGGACGGCGCTCTTCGCCGACGGCACCGGCCAGGTGACGACGTTCGACAACACCGAACTCGACGGCGCCGAACTGCCCGACACCGAGACGACCGAGTCCGAGGCCGCGCACCACGGCGTCGCGATCGTGCTGGAGGACGGCACGCTGCTCACCACCATCGGCGACGAGGAGTCCCGCAGCGGGGTCCGTGCGCTCGACGCGGACGGGAAGGAGACCACCCGCGCCGAGGAGTGCCCGAACGTGCACGGCGAGGGCGCGGTCCAGGGCGACGTCGCGGTCTTCGGGTGCACCGACGGGGCACTCGTGTACGACGACGGCGCGTTCACGAAGCTCGACGCCCCGACCGAGTACGGCCGGACCGGCAACCTGTTCACGACCGACACGTCCTCGATCGCGCTCGGCGACTACAACGACGACCCGGACAGCGAGGGGTACCTCCTCCACCAGATCGCCCTGATCGACGCGGCATCCGGGTCCTACCGGGTCGCCGACGTGCCGGATGGCGTCGGCTACACGTTCCGGGACCTCGCCCGTGGTCCCGAGGACGAGGCCGTCGTGCTCGGGGACGACGGCGCGCTGCACACCTTCGACACGACGTCCGGCGAGCTGCTCGACTCCTTCCCGGTGATCGACCCGTGGGCGGGACCGGCCGAGTGGCAGGACGCCCACCCGGCACTGAAGGTCGCCGGCGACGTCGCCTACGTCACCGACCCTGCCGAGCGGCGGGTCCACGCGGTCGACCTCACGACCGGCGAGACCATCGCCTCGAGCGACGTGCTGCCCGGCGTGCCCAACGAGATGGCGATCGCGTAACGACGCGGACCCGACGAACGGACAGGCGGACGGGAGGCGCGGCGCCGGCTGGCACCGCGCCTCCCGTCCGTCGTCATCTCAGCGACCGGCCGCCGCGTGGTTCGCGACCTGGGTCGCCGACAGGACGGAGCCGTAGACCGCCGCGTACCGCATCGACCCCGTGAAGGCGAAGTTCGACGGCTGCCCGGGCCACCCGGACACGGTGTCGTACCCGATGCGGAAGTAGCCGGTGTAGTTCTCGGGCACGGTGAACGCGGTGTTCGACGCGACGAGTGCACCGTCCGCGTAGAGCCGCATCCCGGTACTGGCGGACATCGTCGCCACCACGTGGTGCCACGCGCCGTCCGTGTACGCCTTCGGTGACGTCACCACCTGGGTCGTCCCGTTGTAGGTGCCGAAGACGAGCTGCCCGGCAGTGTTGAGGTAGACCTGGCGGTCGTGCTGCCCGGACGCGGCGACCTGGTTGCTGCCGAACCCGACGAGCATGCCGCCGGCGACCGTCGTGCGGAACCAGACCTCCTCGCTGAAGGTGGTCGGGTTGGCGTACGACCGCGGCGTCGAGACGAAGCTCGTCGAGCCGTTCAGCGCGTACGAGCTCCCGGCGTCACGCGGGCAGGCGTTCGGGCTCGGGGTGGTCGCCGTCATCGAGCCCTGGTAGGTGCCGTTCAGGCCCTTGCCCGACCAGTCCGTGGCGGTCGTCGAACCGGAGGCCTCGCCGAGGCGGTAGGCGAAGAGGGCGGTCGAGGTGTCGGCACCGACCGCTGCGGCGCAGGTGAAGTAGGGCGCGGTCGCGGCGCTGTTGCCGGTGTTCGCGACCACAGCGCTGAAGGCGGACCGCGTCGGCGCGAACGCGTTGGCGAGGCCGACGACGGCGACGGCGAGGACCAGGACGAGGGCGACGACCCGGCCGTCACGGAGGCGGCGGAGTCTCACGAGGGGCGCACCGCCTCGACCCGACCGACGGCCAGGCAGAGCACGAGCGGGACGAGGCAGGCGACGACGAGGAGTGCCCACCCGACCGGCCCGAGGTCGATGTTCGAGGTGAGCTGGTAGTGCCCGTTCCTCGTGAGCTCGCGGATGACCATGTGCCCGACCTGCCCGTCGACGAGGTGGACGCTCTCGGCACCACGGGCCTCGACCCGGACCGGGAACATGCCGGAGGACACGATAGTGGCCTCGACGCCGCCGTGGGTGGCCGAGTTCGTGATGGTCGTGACGTTGACGAACGGCTTCAGGATGAAGGCCGCGTACGACAGCGTGAGTGCACCGCCGGCGATGCGGAGGCAGGTGCGGGTGACCCGGTCGGTGAACACGCTCGTGAGCGTCCAGATCACCAGCGTGCCGATGAGCAGGAGCGGCGCCGCCCGGAACAGCCACCCGAGGTTCGGGACGAGGAGCACCGGGGAACCGATGACGTTCTCCTGCGTGAGCGTCCACGGGTCGGTCGCGCCGTTGATGTCACCGCGGGTGTGCAGTCCGGCGGCGTCGACGTCGATGATGCGGTGGGTGTAGACGACGCCCGGGTTCGCCGCGGTCTCGAAGGAGACGACGTCGCCGACGCGCAGGGTGGCGACGTCCACGGGCAGGTCGAGGACGAGCGTGCCGACCGGCGCGGCCTCACCCATCGACGGCGTCTCGACGACGAACCACCGCCCACCGGCGGACAGGAACAGCACGGCGGCGGTGAGGAGGACGGCGGCGACCGCGGCGACCGTCCAGGCGAGGACCGTCTCGAAGCGAGTGGCGGTGTGGCCGCCGAGGAGCGGACGGTCGAGCGTGCCGCTGAGCGGGATGGCGGCGGTCTGGCTCATCTGCTGCTCCGGTCGTGTGCGGCTGGGCGGTGGGGGGGGTGGGACGGGGTGGGGTGATGGGTGGCGACGCTCGACCGGAGGGGGGTCGGTCGAGCGTCGCCGGTCGGGGTGGCTAGGCCGTGAAGGTCCAGGTCATCGGCACGGAGGCGGCGAGGCCCTGGTAGGTGTTGCCGGCCGAGGAGTCGAGCGTGACGGCGAAGGTGAACGGCACGGAGGCGCCGGCGGCCGGTGCGGCGGGCATCGTGAACGCCGAGGCGGCCGCACCCTTGAAGCTGGCGAGCGTGCCGCTGAACACCGTCGTCGAGCCGGAGGAGATGACGAGGTTCATCTTCGCGCAGAGGTCGGTCGCGGTGCCGTTCACCGAACCGTTCGCCGACTGGGTGCACGTGGCACCCGGGGTCAGGGTGAACGTCGAGGCGTTCGCGGTGCCGGTGTTCTTGATCGAGATCGCGGTCGTGACGGTGTTGCCGGGCGTCATCGTGGTGCTGCCGCCGAACTTGTTGATCGTCGAGCACGTGGCGGAGTTCGTCGAGACCGAGCCGCCGTCGGTGCTCGTGCACGTGACGGTGCCGCCGGCGTTCTGCTCCTGCATCGTGAGCGTGCCGCTGGCTGCGGTGTTGCTGCTGTTGGTGATGCTCGCGGCGAACCCGGAGAGGGTGCCGGTGAGCGAGAGGGAGAGCAGCACGGCGGCGAAGATGCCCGCGAGGAGTGCGACGGGGGCGAATCGGATCCGCTTCAGGGCGGAGGTGCGGAGCTTGTCGGACACGGGAACCTCTTCGGTCGGGCGTTCAGGGAAGTGGAGGAGCAATCGGCTCGGGCTCGTTTGCTTCGATCATCAAGATAGTCAGTTGTTCATCAAATTGACCACTCGTATACTGACCCCAGTGCGAGGGACGCCACCGCACCCGACCCGAAGCGAGGAACCCGTGACCCCTGCGCCGCCGACCGACCCGACCGACGCGGCCGACCTCATCGCGGCGTTCGACGCGGTCGTGCGCGCGAACGCGAGCCTCGTCGGACAGCTCAGCGCGCGGGCCGGCGTGCACGAGAACGCCCTGCGCGCGCTGGTGCTCGTGAGCGACACCGGCTACTCCACCCCCACCGAGGTGGCCGGGTACCTCGGGCTGACCTCCGGCGCCGTGACGAACATGATCGACCGCATGACGGCCGCCGACCTGCTCGAGCGCGCGCCGAACCCGAACGACCGCCGCGGTTCGCTGCTGCGGCTCCTGCCCGAGGGCGAGCGGGTCGTCCGCGAGCACCGGGAGCGGTACGCGCAGGTGCTCGCCGAGGTCGACCGGACGCACGCGGGCGGCCTGCTCGCGGTGCTCACCGACCTCGCGACGGGCCTGTACGGGTCGGCCGGCGAAGCGATGCGCTGACCCCACCCACCACACGACGGGAGGCACGGTGCCAGCTGGCACCGTGCCTCCCGTCCGTCGTGGGCGCGCGTCAGGACCCGCGCGTCATCCCTTCACCGGGATCGACTGCGCCTTCAGCGCCGCCACGGTCTTCGACTGCCCCGACTCGAGCGCGTCGAGGAGCGTGCCCTGCCCGGACGCCGCCTGCCCGAAGCCGTCCGACACGTCGGAGTAGGTCTGCGTCATCGTCGGACCCCAGGTGAAGGGCTGGATGTCCTTCGCCGCGGTCGCGAACTCCTCGTAGATCTTCTGGTTCCCGTAGAACGGCAGCCCCTCGGTCAGTGCCGGCAGCTCGGCGCCGGTCGACGAGGCGGGGTAGAGGTTGGCCTCCTTGTTCAGCGCCGCGAGTGCTTCCTTCGAGGTGTTCAGCCAGACCAGGAACTCCGACGCCTCGGCCGGGTGCTTGCTCCCCGCGAAGACGACGTTCGACGAACCGCCCCAGGCAGCGGACTTCGACTCACCCGCGGTCCACTGCGGCATCGGCGCGACGGCCCACTTGCCGGAGGTCGAGGGCGCACCGCTCGAGATGGTGCTCGCACCCCAGACGGCCGAGACCCAGGTCCAGTCCTGCCCCTTGTCGTAGGCGCTGTTCCACTGGTCGGTGAAGCTCGGCAGGGTGTTCACGAGCTTCTTGTCGATGAGGTCCTGCCAGTAGTCGGCGACCTTCTTCGACGCGCTGTCGGTCAGGTCCACCGTCCAGTCCGAACCGGAGTTCGAGAACCACTGGCCACCGGCCTGCGAGACGAGCCCGGCGAACTGGTTGACGTCGCCCTTGGCGAAGTTGGTGATGTTGCCGCCGAGCGCCTTGATCTTCACGGCGTCCTGGGCGTACTCCTCCCAGGTCTTCGGGACGTCGAGGCCGGCCTTCTCGAACAGGTCCTTGCGGTAGTACAGGGCCATCGGACCGGAGTCCTGCGGCACGGCGTAGACCGACTTCGACTCACCGAACGTGACCTGGTTCCAGAGGCCGTCGGAGAAGTCCTTCTTCGCGGCGCTGATGCCGGAGCACGCGCCGATGTCCTCGAGGCCGCCCTGCACGCGGAAGGCCGGCAGGGTGTCGTACTCGACCTGACCGATGTCCGGCGCCTGCTTCGCCTTGAGCTGGTTGAAGAAGTTCTGGTACGTGCCGCTGTTGCCGTTCGCGACGATGGAGACCTTGACCTGGATGTCCGGGTGCTCCTCGTTCCAGATGTCCACGACCTTGTCCATGTTGGGCACCCAGGTCGTGAAGTCGAGGGTGACCTTGCCGCTGGACGGCTTGCAGCTCGCGGCGGCCGTGTCGGATCCGGAGCCTGCGCCGCTGCCGCCGGTGCTGCAGCCGGCGAGGGCGACGGTCGCGGCGACCGCGACGGCGGCGACGCTGAGGAACTTCGTTGTCTTCATGCTGTTTCCGTTCGGGATGTGAGTGGGGTCGGTGGTGCTGGTCGGGGGCTACTTCAGGCCGCCGGCACCGAGGCCGGACCGCCAGAAGCGCTGCAGGGAGAGGAAGGCGACGAGGAGCGGGATGATCGAGACGAACGACCCGATGAGCACCAGGGTGCGGAGGTCCGGGTACTGGTTCACGCTCGAGTTCCACGTGTAGAGGCCGAGGGTGACGGGGAACAGCGACGAGTCGCGGAGCATCACGAGTGGCAGGAAGAAGTTGTTCCAGATGGCGACGAACTGGAACAGGAAGATCGTCACGAGCGCCGGCGACATGAGCCGGACGGCCACGGTGAAGAACGTGCGGACCTCGCCGGAGCCGTCGATGCGGGCGGCCTCGATGATCTCGTCCGGCACGCTCGACGCCGCGAACAGCCGCGACAGGTACACGCCGAACGGGCTGACGATGCTCGGCAGGAAGACCGACCAGAACGTGTCCGTCAGGTCGACCTGGCTGAAGATGAGGAACAGCGGCAGGGCCAGCGCGGTCGCCGGCACGAGGACGCCGCCGAGGAACACGTTGAAGAGCGCCTCGCGTCCGCGGAACCGGTACTTCGCCAGCGCGTAGCCGCACATCGCCGACAGGACGGTGCCGATGAGTCCGGCGACACCGGCGTAGGCGATGCTGTTGAGCATCCAGCGCACGTACACGCCGTCCTGCCGGGTGAACAGCTCGCCCAGGTTCGCGACGAAGTCCTGCACCGACGAGGCGCTGAACCACAGCGAGAACGTCGTGTTGAAGTTCGCGGTCGTCTTGGTCGACGACACGAACAGCCAGAAGATCGGCAGCAGGAAGTAGATCGTGAAGACGCCCATCACGAGCATCGCGGCGCTGCGCGAGATGACGCTCTCGCGCGGTCCGCGCGCACCGTGCTGCAGGGGCCTGGAGGCGCGGTTCGGCTCGAGCGGTCGGCCGGCGGTCCGCACGGCGTCGCGTCGGCTCGGTGCGTTGACGGTCACTGGTCAGCCTTCCGCTGGGTCAGTCGGAGGAACCCGATCGACAGGACGAAGGTCGCGACCGCGAGGACGACGGAGAACGCGGCGGCGAGGTTGAAGTTGGGCACCGACGAGGTCGAGTAGACGAGCATGTTCGGCGTGAAGGTCGACGAGATCGTCGAGGTGAACTGCCGGAACACGGTCGGTTCGGTGAGGAGCTGCAGGGTGCCGATGACGGAGAACACCGCGGTGAGCACGATCGCCGGCACCACCATCGGGATCTTGATCGACCAGGCGATCCGGAACTGCGACGCCCCGTCGAGCTTCGCAGCCTCGTAGATCTCGGTCGGGATCGCCAGGAGCGACGAGTAGATGATGAGCATGTTGTAGCCGACGTAGACCCAGGTCACGACGTTCGCGACGGCCCAGAGGACGGTGCCGGAGCCGAGCAGGTCGACCTTCGACGTCACGGCGGAGAACGGCGAGAGGTTCGGCGCGTAGAGGTAGCCCCACATGATCGCGGCGATGACGCCGGGCACCGCGTACGGCGCGAAGAACGCCAGGCGGAAGAACCGCTTGCCGCGCAGCAGGGGCGAGTCGAGCAGGAGCGCGAACACCAGTGCGAGGGCGAGCATCACCGGCACCTGCACGACACCGAAGAGCAGCACGCGGAGGATCGAGCCCCAGAACTCGCTGTTCTGGAACACGAGCACGTACTGGCTCAGTCCGCCGAACACCTGCGTCGGCGCACCGAAGGTCCCCTGGCGCTCGATCTTCTGCAGCGACTGCCACACGGCGTAGAGGATCGGGACGAGGTAGAACGCGGTGAAGAGCACGGCGAACGGCGTGACGAAGACGGCGATCGCGCGGCGGTACCGGAAGCCCCCGCCGCGTCGACGTCGGGCGACCCGGGGTCGCTGGGCTGTGGTGGTCATGGGCGCTTCCTGTCCGTGCGGATGATCTGGGTGCCACCGGGGGCGATGGTCGTGGTGCCGGTCCGGGGTCGGTCGGCGACGAGGTCGTGGCCCGTCACGTGGTGCTCGACGGGCTGGTCGGTGTGGTTGAGCAGGAACACCCACTCGTGCTGGTCGTCGCGGCGTCGGACGACCTCGAGGCCGGGCTGCGCGGCGGGGTCCGGTGCGACGCCGACCTCGGCGAGGACGTCACCGAGCAGGCCGCGGAGCGTGTCGGCGCCGAGGACGGTGGAGACGTACCAGGCGGCTCCGGCACCGTGCGCGTTGCGGGTGACCGCGGGAGATCCGGCGAGCTGGCCGGCGGCGTAGTCGAGCACGCTCGTCGCGCCGCGGAGCTCGACGGGTTCGCTCCAGACGGTGCCGGTGGAGCCGTCGGACAGGGCGACGTGCGCGTCGGCGGCGAGCGGCAGGAACTCGTCGACCCGCACGCCGAGCAGGTCGCGGAAGGCACCGGGGTACCCGCCGGTCCGCACGCGGTCACGCTCGTCGACGATGCCGCTGAAGAACGTGACGACCGCCCGGCCCCCGGCGGCGACGTGGTCGGCGACGACCGCGGCGTGCTCGTCGCGCACCAGGTAGAGCTCTGGGACGAGCACGACGGCGTAGCCGTCGAGCGGCGCACCCGGCGCCACGACGTCCACCGTCACGCCGAGGTCCCACAGCGCGCCGTGGAACGCGTGGACCTGTTCCAGGTAGCGGAGCGCGGTGGTGGGGTGCGCCTCCAGGTCGGCCGCCCACTGGTTCTCCCAGCTGAAGACGAGCGCGACGTCCGCGACGACGCGGGAACCGCGCAGTTCGCCGAGCCGCTCGACCAGGTCGCCGAGCTCGACGACGTCACGCCAGCCGCGGGAGTCGGTCCCGGCGTGCGGGAGCAGCGCGGAGTGGAACTTCTCGCTGCCCTGGACGGACGCGCGCCACTGGAAGAAGCAGACCCCGTCGGCACCGCGGGCGATGTGCGCCACGGTGTTCCGGAGCATCTCCCCCGGTGCCTTGGCGACGTTGTGCGGCTGCCAGTTCACCGCGCCCGTCGAGTGCTCCATGAGCAGCCAGGGCGCCCCGCCCGCGAGCCCTCGCGTGGTGTCGGCGGCGAAGGAGAGCTCGACGTGCGGTCGGGGCAGACGGTGGTCGAGGTAGTGGTCGTTCGCGATGACGTCCATGTCCGCCGTCCACGACCAGTAGTCGAGCGCGGTGATGTGCGCCGCGACCATGAAGTTCGTCGTCACCGGCTTGTCGCTCAGATTGCGGAGCACCTCGGCCTCGGCGCGGTGGTGCGCGAGCAGCTCGTCGGACGAGAACCGGTCGAAGTCGAGCGTCTGGCCGGGGTTCGTGAAGGACAGGGTCGCCCGGGGCGGCAGGACCTGCTCCCACGCGGAGTAGCGCTGGCTCCAGAACGCGGTGCCCCACGCGGCGTTGAGCTCGTCGACGGTGCCGTACCGGGCGCGGAGCCACGTGCGGAACGCCTCGGCCGAGACGTCGCAGTAGCAGTGCGCGTTGTGGCAGCCGAGCTCGTTCGAGACGTGCCAGAGCTTGACCGCGGGGTGGTCGCCGTAGCGCTCGGCGGTGGCGCGGACCAGGGCGAGGGCGTGCTCGCGGTACACCGGCGAGCTCGGGCAGAACGCCTGGCGTCCGCCCGGCCAGCGGGTGGTGCCGTCGGCGACGACCGGCAGGACCTCGGGGTGGGCGGTCGTCAGCCACGGCGGGGTGGAGGCCGTCCCTGTGCCGAGGTCGACCCCGATGCCGGCGCCGTGCAGGAGCTCGATGACCCGGTCGAGCGCGGCGAAGTCGTACTCGCCCCGGCGCGGCTCGACGTGCGACCAGCCGAAGACGTTGATCGCGACGAGGTTCACGCCTGCCTCGCGCATGAGCCGGACGTCCTCGACCCAGACCTCGGGGTCCCACTGCTCGGGGTTGTAGTCGCACCCGAACGCCAGGCCGGTCGAGCCGAGCCCGAGCGCGCCGGTGGCGGCCGTCGGCAGGGTGGTGGTGGTCACGTCGGGTCCTCGCTGATCGGGGCGGCGCTGCACCGTCCGGTCGCGAACGACCCCTTCGACGGCGAAGGTCACCCAGGTTCTGGGAGCGCTCCCAGTTCGCACCGACCGAACGGAGTCGGAGGGTTCTGGGAGCGCTCCCAGAGTAAACGACACAATTCCTGCCGTGTCAACACGACCGTGCCGAACCGGGTATCCGACGTCGAACCAGCACCGACGCCCGGTTCGACGTCGCGATCGTGGTTCGACGCCGTCCGACCGCCGATCCGCGGGTGTCCAGCCGCTATCGTTGCCGCATGTCCGCCCGTTCCCGCGCCACGATCCAGGACGTCGCCGACGAGGCCGGACTCTCCCGCGGGACCGTCTCCCGCGTGCTCAACGACGAACCGTACGTGTCACCCAGGGCCCGCGAAGCCGTGCAGGACGCCGTTCGCCGCGTCGGCTACGTGCGGAGCGCCGCCGCACGCAGTCTCGTCACCCGGCGGTCCGGCGCCGTGGCGCTCATCGTGCACGAGCCGAGCGTCCAGGTGCTCGACGACCCGAACATCGGCAACATCCTCATCGGCACGAACGCCGTCCTGTCCGAGGCGGACCAGCAGCTCGTCACGATCATGGTCGACTCCGCCCGCGACAACGAGCGCGTCGTGGAGTACCTGCGCGGCGGCTTCGTCGACGGCGCGATCGTGCTCTCCGCCCGCGACGGCGATCCCGTCACCCGGGCGATCGAGCAGATCGGGCTGCCGGCGTGCTTCGTCGGCCACCCGTCCGACGCGCCGAACACGTCGTGGATCGGCATCGACAACCGCGCCGCGGCCGAGCAGATCACCCGACGGCTCGTGGACACCGGCCGCCGACGCATCGGGATGCTCGCGTCCGGCCTCGACCGCGACTCCGGCCAGGATCGCTTGGCGGGGTTCACCGCGGCGCTCGGCGACCGCTTCGACCCCGGGCTCGTCGCGCGGAACCCGCTCTTCAGCTACACCGCCGGGGTCGAGGGCATGCGCGAGCTGCTCGACCGAGCGCCGGACGTCGACGGGGTCTTCGCGGCGTCGGACGCCGTCGCCGCCGGCGCGATGGACGTCCTGCAGCGTGCCGGTCGGTCGGTCCCGGGGGACGTCGGCGTGGTGGGCTTCGACGACAGCGCGTGGGCACTCCGGTGCGATCCGCCGCTCTCGACCGTCCGGCAGCCCGCCCGGACCCTTGGTGAGCACGCGGCGCGGCAGGTGCTCGAGCAGATCGCGGGGACGGACGACACCCCGCGCGGGTTCGTCCTGCCCACCGAGGTGGTCTGGCGCGGCAGCGCCTGACACGCCCGCGCGGATCGCGCAGCGCCGGTCAGCGCCACGTCCGGGCGACGACCCACCCGGTGCCGTCCGGCGCGACGTCGACGACCACCACGTCGTCCGCGCCGTCGTCCGCACTCACCTGGAACCGCCAGCCCACCGTGTGCTCCGGCGCGTGCGTCACCGCCGACGGCAGGTACTCCGCCGTCGCCGTCAGCCGCGTCGGGGCGTCGGAGACCCGCCACCGCCGTTCGCGCCAGACCATCCGGACCGGCACACCGCGGTCCCACCACAGCGTGGCGACCTCCTGCGTGAGCATCATCTCGCCCTCCTCGTTCGAATGTGTGTTCGAATGTGTGTTCGAATGGTAGACGACCCGACCGACGTCCGCGCGGCGTACTGTCCGGTGCATGCCCGCTCTCATCGACACGTTCACCATGTCCAACGGCCTGCACATCCCGAAGATCGGGTTCGGCACCTGGCAGATCCCGTCCGGCGCCGACGCCTACGACGCCACCAAGGCCGCGCTCGACGCCGGCTACCGCCACATCGACACCGCACTGGCGTACGGCAACGAGGCGAGCGTCGGCGAGGCGATCCGCGACAGCGGCATCCCGCGCGACGAGCTCTTCATCACCACGAAGCTCCCGGCCGAGATCAAGACCGCGTCCGGCGCGCGCGAGGCCTTCGACGAGTCCAGCCGCAACCTCGACCTCGGACACGTGGACCTGTACCTCGTGCACGCCCCGTGGCCCTGGAGCGACATGGGGTCGGACCACCGGGACGGCAACGTCGAGGTGTGGAAGGTCCTCGAGGAGGTCTACGACGCCGGCCGGACGAAGAGCATCGGCGTCTCGAACTTCGCCGTCGCCGACCTCGAGGACCTGCTCGGCCGCACCGACGTCGTCCCGCACGCCAATCAGATCCGCTGGTTCATCGGCAACACGCAGGACGAGACGACGGCCTTCGACCGCGAGCACGACATCCTCACCGAGGGGTACTCCCCGCTCGCCACCGGTGGGCTCCTCGACAACGAGCAGATCGCCGAGATCGCATCGAAGTACGACAAGAGCGTCGCCCAGGTCGCGATCCGCTACCTGCTCGAGAAGGACGTCCTGCCGCTGCCGAAGTCGACCACGCCGTCCCGCATCGCCGCGAACGCCGACGTGGACTTCGTGCTGTCGGCCGAGGACGTCGCCACGCTCGACGCGCTCGAGGACACCACCGCCTGACGCAGCGCGGGAACACACGACCGGCCCCGCCGGTTGCACCACACGGTGCCGCAGCCAGCGGCACTCCCGAACCCAGGAGGCCACCATGACCACCACCGAAACCGCCATCCTCGCCGGCGGGTGTTTCTGGGGAGCGCAGCAGCTCCTCCGTCGCCGTCCCGGTGTGATCAGCACGCGCGTCGGGTACTCCGGCGGCGACACCCCGAACGCCACCTACCGGAACCACGGCGACCACGCCGAGTCGGTCGAGATCGTCTTCGACCCGTCGCAGATCTCGTACCGCGACCTGCTCGAGTTCTTCTTCCAGATCCACGACCCGTCGACGAAGGACCGGCAGGGCAACGACGTCGGCCGCAGCTACCGCTCCGCGGTGTTCTACACGAACGACGAGCAGCGCGAGGTCGCCCTCGACACGATCGCCGACGTCGACGCGTCCGGCATCTGGCCGGGCAAGGTCGTCACCGAGGTCGAGCCCGCTGGCGACTTCTGGGAGGCCGAGGAGGAGCACCAGGATTACCTCGAGAAGCACCCGCACGGTTACACGTGCCACTTCGTGCGCCCGGGCTGGACGCTCCCGCGCCGCGACGAGGCCGTCAGCGCGAGCTAGCGCGTCCTGATCGGCACCGGCGGGTCAGCGCGACCCGCCGAGCAGTTCCAACCAGTCCCCGGGCAGGCGATCCGCCGGCCCGGGGACTGCCTGTTCCACGGGGTGGCTCGTCGGCGCCGCGAGCTCCACGCCCTCGAACGTCGAGTGGTCGCGGTAGTCGTACGACCACGTCTCGCCGGGCTCGTAGCTCTGGATGACCGCGTGCCCGGTCTCCTCCCAGTGCCGGGTGGCGTGGGTGTCCAGCGAGTCGTCGCAGCAGCCGACGTGGCCGCACGCGGCGCACCGGCGCAGGTGCACCCACCAGGACCCGGTGGCGTCGCACTCGACGCACCCGGGTCCGCTCGGTGCGACGTCGGGGTGGATCATCTCGGCGTGGTCCGTCATGGGACCATCCTGGCCCGGACACAGCCCCGCGGCCAGCGCGCCGCTCGGACACGGCCCCGCGGCCAGCGCGCGGCCCGAACTCAGCCGCGCGGCACCAGCGCGTCGATGGCCGCGAGCTCCTCGCCGGTCAGCGGCGCACCCTCGAGGGCGTCGAGCGTCCCGTCGAGCTGCCGGACGCTCGACGCCCCGACGAGCGCGGACGTGACCGCCGGCTGCCGGAGCACCCACGTGATGGCGAGCTGCGCGAGCGTCTGCCCACGGGACACGGCGATGTCGTTCAGGGCCCGCGCGGTCGTCAGGTACTCGTCGTCGATCCGGTCCGCGCCGAACCAGCGCCCCTCCGCCGCCCGCGACCCGACCGGCACCGAGCCGTCGAGGTAGCGGTCCGTCAGCAGCCCACCGGCCAGCGGGGAGAACACGATCGCGCCGGTCCCCAGACGGAGCAGCTCGTCGAAGAGCCCGTCCTCGGGGACCCGGTCGAACATGTTGTAGCGCGGCTGGTGGATGAGCAGGTGGATGTTCTCGGCGGCGAGCGCCTCGGCCGCGGCGGCCGTCTGCGCCGGGTCGTAGTTCGAGATGCCGGCGTAGAGCGCCTTGCCCGAGCGGACCGCGGTCACCAGGGCGCTGACGGTCTCCTCGATCGGGGTCTCGGGGTCCGGCCGGTGCGAGTAGAAGACGTCGACGTACTCGAGCCCGAGGCGCCCGAGCGACTGGTCGAGCGAGGCGAGCATGGACTTGCGCGAGCCCCAGTTGCCGTACGGACCGGGCCACATGTCGTAGCCGGCCTTCGTCGACACCACGATCTCGTCGCGGAAGGGTCGGAGGTCCGACTCGAGGATGCGACCGAACTGCTCCTCGGCGGCTCCGGGCGGCGGGCCGTAGTTGTTCGCGAGGTCGAAGTGGGTGATCCCGCGGTCGAACGCGTGCAGCACGATGTCGCGCTGCGTGGTGAGCGCTCGGTCGGCGCCGAAGTTGTTCCAGAGCCCGAGGGAGATGCGGGGCAGGAGCAGGCCGCTCCTCCCGACGCGCTGGTACGGGAGTCGCTCGTAGCGGTCGTCGGCGGGGCGGTGGACGTCAGGCATCGTTGCTCGATCCGGTTCGTGAGGGGGTGGCGGGGTCCGGTGTCGACGCTAGCGGACTGCGGACGCGACCCGGTGACGGACGGGAGGTGGGCCCCACCAGCCGGTTCCGGCGCACCGCGCCAGCGGGGTGACGGCCGTGCCTGGAGGGACGGTGCGGGCCCGACCCGCGCCTCCAGTCCGTCTCGTGGTGCGTCCACCGCCGGACGCGCGCGACGGGCGCGGTGCAGGATCGCTACGCCGTGCCGGCGTCGCGGGAGACCTCGTCGTGCGACTCGTCCTCGCGGCGCATCCGCAGCAGGCTCGCCCCGGTCGCCACGCCCATCGCCACGACGATGACCAGCAACGACACCCCGGTGCCGATCTCCGGCGCCCACTCGACGTGCTCCCCACCGTTGATGAACGGCAGCTCGTTGCCGTGCAGTGCGTGCAGCACGAGCTTCACGCCGATGAACGCGAGGATCGCCGCGATCCCGTACTTGAGGTAGACCAGCCGCTCGAGCAACCCGCCGAGCAGGAAGTACAGCTGCCGCAGGCCCATCAGGGCGAAGACGTTCGCGGTGAACACGATGAACGCGCTCTCGGTGATGCCGAAGATCGCCGGGATCGAGTCGAGCGCGAACAGCAGGTCGGTCGTCCCGATCGCGATGAGGACCACCAGCAGCGGCGTGAAGTGCCGTGCGCCGTCCTGCACGATGCGGAACTTCATGCCGTCGTAGGTGTCGGTGATGCGGATCCGACGCCGGAGCAGCCGCACGATGAGGCTGTCCTTGTCATCGTCGTCGTCCTCGCCACGGAGCTGCTGGATCGCCGTCCACACCAGCCACGCCCCGAAGAGGTAGAAGATCCACGAGAAGTCCTCGATCAGGCGGGCGCCGAGCAGGATGAACACACCGCGCAGGACCAACGCGATGATGATGCCGAGCATGAGCACCTCCTGCTGGATCGCCTTCGGCACGGAGAACCGCGCCATGAGGATGACGAACACGAAGAGGTTGTCGATGCTCAGGCTGTACTCGGTCAGCCAGCCCGCGAGGAACTGCCCGGCCGGTTCCCCACCGGCGAAGACGAACATCGCGACGGCGAACAGCAGCGCGAGGCCGACGTAGAGGCCCACCCACAGGCCGGACTCCTTGAGCGTCGGCACGTGCGGACGCCGCGCGACGACGAGGAGGTCGGCCAGCAGGATCGCGACGATGGCGATCAGGGAGCCGACTTCGAACACGGCCGGGAGCTCGAGCATCCGGGGCCTTCCTGGTTGGGGGCGTCGGGGACGTCCAAGCTTGCCACGCGCGCGGGCCGGCCCCGCACTCGACGGCGCGGTTCGTGACCGCCTCGACCCGGCGGGCTTAGCCCACGGGGTCCGTCTGCACGACCGGCACACCGAGGGGCTCCGTGGAACATCGTCCTCAGTGCGGACGTTGCCTTCGTCGTGGATGAGGCCCAGTCGAACGTCGTTGCTGTCTTGGCGCGCGTTCCGGTATCGAGCATCGAGGCGGCTCTGCCGTTGTACAAGCGGTTGGCGGGCTCCGATGAGGTTCGCGCGTTCGCGTTCGGAGGTGTACGGCTGGCCTGGGTCGGTCCGTTCCTCCTCTTGGCGAGCGCGGACGGAGCCGTCCCGTTCCGCTCGGCGACGATCATCGTCCGTGATGTCCAGCTCGTCGTGTCGCTCGTGCGGGCCGGCGGCGGAGTGTTGCTTGACGGGCCGATGCCCGGACCGAACGGTCAGCGCTTGATCGCCCGCCACGCTGACGGGAACGTGTTCGAGTACATCGAGGACGTTCACGCGTCCGGTTGAGGATCGTTTTGCGAGGTTGTTCGATCACGCACCGAACAGGCCGAGTGCTCCTGAAATGGCGATCCCGAGACCCAGGACGATCGCCACCGTGCTCCCGATGATCACCGCCAGCCGCTGATCCCTGTTCATCCCCATAGCCCAAGTCTAGGAGTGTCCGGTAGCCGATCGGTCGCCGAGCCAGGCTCCTGGGAGGATGACAGCGTGAACAGCTCTCCTTGGCCCGCTCGGAGCGCTGGCCTCCTCCTCCGCGACCCTCGGCCCGAGGACGCAGACAAGCTCGTCGCGCTTCGGAACAACCCGGTTGTCAATCGGTTCATGCTCCGCACCTCCGTCGACCCGGATGTCTACGCCCAAGAGTGGGCGAGCATCCCCGACAGCGACACCGCCTACTCGTGCATCGCTGACTTGGACGGCCGGGTCGCCGGCTTGGGGTTCCTCGACGTCGTCGACGGCTTGGGGCAACCAGGGATGCCCCAAGGCACACAAGGGGTCATCGGATACATGCTGCAACCCGACCTCGCAGGACGCGGACTCGGAACGGACTTGGTCCGCGGTCTCCTGACCGCAGCGTTCGACGTGCTCCGGCTCCGACGCGTCACAGCGAGTTGCAACGCCGACAACATCGCCTCAGCCCGCGTCCTCGAGAAGAACGGCATGCGACGTGAGCAGCACGGCGTCGAGGAATCCTGGCACGCCGACCTGGGCTGGGTCGATGGCTACCAGTACGCCATGCTCGATCGCGAGTGGGCTGCCGCTCGAACCGTCCGGTAGCCGATCGGTGGGCAGAGCCGCGGGGCGAGTACGAAAGAACCCCAGATGCCCGTCAGGACGGGGATCTGGGGCTCTTTTCGCTGGCGGGCAATTCACGTATCTGCCGGCTTCCGCTTGGCGCTGCGGATCAGAAGGACGTTACGTGCGGCCTGTTTCCTCTGACCGACTCCCGATTTTCCTCCCGCGTTCCTCTCCCGCGCCCTGACCTGGGCTTTCCGAGTACGGAGGAGCCATTTTTCGCTAGGCTCTGAGAGTCCAACGAAGGTGAGGAAACCTATGGCTGAGATCACGATCGTTCGCTGTTACATCGAGGTGTACGACGGCGTGGGAGAGCAGAAGAACCTGCGACTCCGCGAAAAGCACACGGGGCGGAAGGTGGTCCTCGGGGCGACGACGCAGGACAACCTGGATCGGTTCCTCGAGTTCATTAGGTCCGCCGCAGCGCATCCCGAGCTGCCCGATCTGCACGATAAGGACAGCGACGTCGACGCGATCGAGGTCCGAGGTCAGGTCGAGCTGGACGCTCCGGACGAGCTCCGGTTCAAGTACGACCAGCAGCTCTCCCACACGATCGTCTGACGTGCCCGCGACCCTGACTCCGATCCCACGCCCTCGGTGGCACCGACCCCGTCGCCGTCGCCGTCGCCGGTGTTAGTACAGCTCGTCGACCCGAACACCGCGCCGGTGTGGCAGGCCCCGCTACTCACCGGCGTGTTCGTCCTTGGGGCCGCGATCATCGCTGTCCTCTCGCTCTGGTGGAGCGACCACCGCAAGCGCAAGGCCGACGACCAGCGCCAGTGGGACGAGGACCTCAAGAAGAGCTACTTGGCCCTCCAATCACTTACGAACTCGGTTCGCGCGGCGCTGCCGGCGTACGGCGACGGCCAGGGCACCCAGGCAGCGGTCCTAGACACCGTCGCAACGTTCACCGAGGGGGTCAGAGAACAGGTCGACCTGCTCGACCTCACCGCCCCTCCCGCGGTTGCGAGCGCCGCGACGAGTTTGTGGCAGCGCCACCAGGTCCCCAACGCTCTCAATGAGATCGCATCTGCGCCCGTGAAAGAGCGCTCTGAGCGGGTACTTGCCGCACGCTCGCACCTCGACCGTCTGCTTGCCGAAGTACGAGGAGAAGTGCGGGTGGCGCTCCGCCTGAAGCCCTGAACGCAGCCGCCCCGCAGCCGTGATCGGCTGCGGGGCGTGTCATCGTTAGGGCTCAGCCGCCGAGCGATCCCGCGGCGCGGGCTCGGCGGTACCTCGGCTTGCCGGGGCTGAGCGTCGCTCGAGCGGCGCGGTACGCCGGTGAGTCCTTCGAGGCGAGCTGCGAGGGCTGCGTCGAGCATGGCAATTCCCGGTCAATCGAGCACTGGTGCTGCCCCATCGAGCGGTGCGAGCAGGCGCGCCTTCGCGCGGCGTTGGTCGCGCACAGTCCCATCCATGTCCAGGCGGGCCCTGAGCACCGGTGGCCGCGGCGCCTTCGGCACCCCGATAGACACAGCACCCCCCGATGAGGGGGAGAAGGCTTGCGTTAGGTGAGCGCCCTTCATGAGAGGCTAGTGATGAGTTCCGGGAACGATGGGAGCAACTAAGTGGAGGCTCCGCTGCCTCGCGCGCTGATGAATGGTGGCTCCGCCGGACAGGGGGCCGCGCGCCTGTTGATCGTCATCGCCCGCCTCGGTCATCCAGTGCAGGGCCATCCCGCCGCGACGAACGCGGTTCGATGGCTACCCTCGCTCACCATGCTCGAAAAGTTCGACTTCTGGGTCCGAAACCCTGACTACTTGGCGGACGAGTTGCTATCAGAGTTCGAATCAGGGACGCGCACTCTCGACCAGATTGCCGACCATGTGGTACGCATGCTCAACGAAGACGCACCGGACTTCCACAAGTACCCCATGACTCGCTACCTCTACGGGGCCTACGAAGTTGTAGACAACCCGCTGTCGATTCTCAAGTCCTACGGGCACATCCTCCACCGAAGAGTGGACCCATCGAATCCCAAATCGAGGCGAGACTACTTCCTCCTCCCCAGCGGGATCACCGCCGCGAACGCGTTGAGAACCGCAGTGCCGAGTGTTGCGTGGTACGACCTGCAATGCGACGCTATCGCGTTACTCAGCGGCATCACATCCGGCGCAGAAGCGAAGCGCCGACAGTACGAACAACCCGAATACGAGGCGGCAACGCACGGCGCGCTCATCCCATCAATCGGTGAACGGGTCCGATCGCGCGCCCTCAGACTCGGTATAGACCTAGGAGTGACGGCATGACCGAAGCGGACATTGGCTGGGCTGCGGACGTCGCGAGCAGAACTGGCCTCGACACGAATACGGTCCTACAAACATTCTCGCGATACAACATCCCTGGTCACCGGCCGATCATTGCGCGGCGACGTTTGCGTCTCGAAGGGGTTCATTTCGCAGGCGTCAAGAACGTCGCTGTGTCGGACGGCTCGTTGGATCGTGAATCTGTGCCTTTTTCCTTCACCCACCGTTACGAACACCTCCTCACAGCGTTCGCGACCGTCAGCCGCAACGACGCCGGGAAGACGTCTGTCGTCAACGTCACCGAGTGGGGGCTTCGAGGGAGCTCGGGCGGGCTGCAAGCAGACATTCAGAGTTGGCTTCGCCAAGCAATCGTCGGCTTCACTATCGCCGAGGAGCGTCTGCTCGTCGCGTGGACGGTTGAACAGGGCGTGCCCAGCGGTGTCGTGCTCCACCTCCCGGCGGCAGTCCAGTTCGATTGGGACAACGCGGATTCTCGAGCACTGTCCGCAGTGACGGCAGCCGCAACCACCATCGATGACGTGGTTGCACAACTCACAGCAGAAGGGGCCGAGCCGCTCGGTCTGTTCAGTAGGGCTGATGAGTTCCAGGCCGTCATGAGCGACGTCATGGGCCCCCGCATTGGCTTCGAACAGTATTCGGCGTGGCAGAAGCCATCGAAGTCGATCGACGATGACGACGGTACCCTCGCTCCGCAAGGGTGGCCTCTGTGGTCGCAAGGGCTGGTGATCAGCGACCCAGAGAAAGCGGTCGTCCTCGGCGAAACGACACACGCAACCGTTGCGGTCCTGTCGATGTACCTCGGCACCGGGTGGGGTGCATCAGCATCGGCCGCAGCCGCGCAGGTGAAGGTGATCCGCGGACGACTCGCCGGAGTGAACCGACGGAGAGCGCGCGATCACGAAGCGCGGAAGGACAACTCCGCGGAACTCACCGGCCGACTCGCGACGCTGTCCACCGAGCTGGAGCAACTGCCTGATTCCGACTCATTCGCGCAGATCGACCGCGACCTGCATCGAACTCGACAGCTCGGCGCCGCGCTTGAGACCGCCGAACGAGAGCTTGCCAAGGCCGAGACGCTGCACCTCAATTTCGCCCAGCAGTTGGCTCGCGTCAACGCCGAGCTCGCAGCACTGCGCGAAGCCGCACTGACGAGCCGCTTTTGGCACTCGCTCACACCGACCTGTTGCCCACGCTGCGACGCGCAGGTCAGCCAGGAACAGTTGAGGCGTGAAGCTGCAGGCAACTGCTCTCTGTGTAACTCCGAGCTCCAGGAAGGACCGACCGAGACCTCCGACGCGGACGACTCGGACGACGCTGACGACGCTTCAGAGGACGACGATGCAGAACCAGACAGCCTGACGGCGACCGAACTTCGGCACCAGACACTCCAGATGGAACTCCAGCATGCGGCAGCGGCGCAGCGCGACGCGGAGGCCCGACGCGGCCACGCTCAAGCCGAATACACGGACGCGGCAAGAACCGAACCAACGTCGTCAGGATCTCTCCGTCGACGGCGCGAGATCGAGCTGGAGATTGCCACCGTCACGGGACGCCTTGAAGAGCGCCTTACGGAAACGCCCGAGACACAGGAAGTTGAAGCACTGCGGGAGGACCTGCGCGTGCTGGAAGCGGCTCAAGCAGTTGTCAACCGATGGAAGCTCGACGACCAAGCAGAACTTCTCCGGGAGGTGAGCGACCAAATCACTCACGTCGCACGCCGTCTCGGTGTGTCTCAGTTGGAGTCAGTAGCGCTGAAGTCGAATGCGAACCTCTCGATCACCAAGGGCGGCGAAACCACGACCTTCACCAAGGTCAACGCTGGCGAGCAGCTTCGCTTCAAGATCGCGGTAGTTGTCGCACTGCTTCGGGTCGGCGGCATCGCTGGTGTCAGCCGCCACCCCGGCGTCCTCTTCATCGACTCGTTCGCTCGCGAAGAGATGAGCGCCGAGAACGCGGTGTCCGTCCTCCAGTCCCTCCAGGAGGTTGCTCAAGAGTTCGGCATCCAGGTCATCACTTCCTCGGCGAACGGCGCGCTCCTCCGCGACGTACTACCCGAAGGTGCCGTCCGTATGTCCACTGCGGTCGACGACTTCATGTGGTGATCGCCGCATCTGACATGGGCAGGAGGTTGATATGGGCGCAGTAACGGATCGCTTCGAGTCACTCACGTCGTTCACGGTCGACGACCTCGGCGGTACCACGCTGATTCTCGGCGACGAAGAACTCCTCGAGGACGAACGCGGGGCGCTCGTAGTCGCCGCGTTCTGTGACGAGTGGGACGGGCTCGACGTGGACCAGCGCAAGGACGCCGCGCGGTTCATGCTCGGAGCAGCTGCTTCCCCGAACCCATTCCTCATGGTGGATGCGATAAACGTCATTCTCGAATCGAGGGAGGTTTTGCCGGCTGTGCACTCGGAGCTTGCGCTTCGCTTCTCCGGCATCGCTCGTCAACCTGGAATCCGCGCCGAGATCGCTCTCGAGGGCTGGGTGCGGTTGGGGATCGGCGAGTGGGCCCGCGGGCTGCCCATCAGAGCTGCCCTGGATGAACGAGTTACGGCTCTGCTTGACGATGACGCCGAAGTGAGCCCGTTCCTTCTCCGAGCGCTTGGAGCGGCAATCGACACTTGGGAAGACGGTGACCTTCTTCAGTCACTGCAGCGACTCGCCAATCGCGATGACGCAGACGCTGCAGTCGAACTCGGTTTCCGCAGCCTCCGTGACGCGGTGTCGGCTGCGAACGTAGCTGCTGCATCCACTGCGCTCTCAGAAGCAATCGCCTGGTTCAACACGGCACTGTCATGGGAAGAACGGCCAGACGCACGAGCTTTCGGAACCGCCGCTCAACTCCTGCAGTCGTTCGCCAACGGCGCGCGGATCACTCAGGCGGCGGTCGCTCAGCTGCACGGTGAGGTATACGAGTACCTGACAGGCTTCATCGGCACCATACCGACCTGGCGTCGCCCCCGCGCTGAAACCGTGAGCCGTTGGCTCATCCTCATCACCGACCTCGAATCATTGCGAGAACTCGGCGACGACACCTGGCTCAACGCCGGCGCAGTCATAGCCGCCGCCGGACGCGTACTTGTATCAAGCCGCACGATCCGAGTCATCGCACGCGCGGCCCCTAGCGGAGATTCAGCAGACAATGAGGGGCTCCTCGCACTCGTCCATCCGCGACTCGTGACTGGGTTCTCCGCGATCGCGGACATCACGCGTCAGCTAGACAAATGGCTCACCGATACCGCCGACCCGGAACTTGCGGCCGAGCTTCGCAGCTTTCGCGACGTTCTTCGAGGTGATGCGCCCCCAAAACAATCTGAGGGGACTGCGAGCTCAAATCTCCTCTCGCTAGTCCCCCAGAAGGTGCAGGATGTGTTCGGCCTCACAGGCGCTTCCTACGAGCAGGTGAATGCCGCCGCAAACGATCACCCGGCAGTCGTTCCAGTGCTGGAAATGCTCGCGCAGAAACACGCGAACCTCACGGTTACCGAGTCCGAATACGTCGACGTGATTTTGCAAGAGGTAGATACCATCGTCCCCTTGAAAGCCGACGTGCGTGTGGCACTCTATCCGATCGCGACCACCCTAGTGCGCTTCGTTTCGAACTTTCTCAACGTGAATCAGTCTGGCGAAACCCGAGCGAAATGGCTCGGCCCCAGCGGGCGCAGCGAACTCGAAGCCACGTTCTCTAACGAATTGCGTAACTGGATGCGGAGTAGCGGCCTCCAAGCAATGCGTGAGGTACCCGACATTGCTGGGGGGCGATCCGATATCATCCTCATAAGCGAAGGGCAACAGTTCGTCATCGAGTCGAAGCGTGTCACCACTCCACACACCTTTGACCAGCTTGCGACAAAGTACGGCAGTCAAGCGATTCAGTATCAGGTGTCGAACGCACCGATCGGATTACTCGCGGTCGTGGACTACGGCCGACGCGATGCTCGAACGGATCTTTCAGGCAGCTTCAACGTCCGTCCTTACGAACTGTCGGAGTCGAAACGCAGGTACGCGCTCGTCACCGCTCGCGTTCTCGCGAACGTCGCAACCCCAAGCGCATCAAGCAAATGACAACAACAGGACAGCTGCCGACCTCACCCCAGAGCAGCCACGGGCCGAGCGACCGCGCGTCACTTTGTGTCGCTTCTCCGCAGCGGTCAGCGTCGCGTTCACTGCGGGCGCCGAGGCCCACAAGACGGCGGGCGCCCGCGCCGGACGTGGCGCGAGTTCCTCGGCGCCGAAGGACCGAAGCAGCGCAGACGAACTCGCGAAGATCCGCGAGTGCGCTGCCGCGAACGGTCTCGATGTCGCTGCACAGGGCCGCATCAGCCAGCAGGTTCGCGATGCGTACAATCCTGCGCACCGAGCCGTTGGCGGCAAGCCGAGGTCCGGCTCGCCACGCAGAAGCTGCCCCGACTCAGGAAAAGGCGAAGGCCCTCAGGAGCTCATCCTGAGGGCCTTCGCCAGGCTTCGCGAGTTCCGTGAATCTCTTCACCAAGTTCCGTGAATCGCCCCTTGGCGGGCGTTTCACGGATCTCGCTACTTCCGCGCAGCGGCGCGGAGTTCTCGCTACATGCCGCGCGCCTCTTGCCTCCGCCAGCTTGCAGAATTTCCTCCGGGCGAGCGAACTGGCTGGTCAGAGGCAGTTTCGCGTAGCTCCGCCGTTCCTCCTGGACCGCTGGGGCATGAACGACAGCATGAAGCCGACGTTGGCGGGTGCGATGCCAGCCAGTCGAAAGAAATGCGACAGACAGATCAGATCGCGCTGACCGAGTGATGGCTCAAAACGGAGTCTCATCATCGTAGGGCGACCCCCACAATCGCTGCGTGTTGCGTGTCTGTTCGGCGAGGGCGGCGGCAGCTTCCTCTTCAAGTCGTTGCTGCTCGGCGGCGAGTCGGAGTTCGTCCCGCTTCTCCCGGGCAGCGAGGATGTCCCGCGGCTCCTGCCCTGAGAGTCGAACAATGAGCGCAGACGCCACGTGAATCATGAGCCACGCGTCTGCTCTTGAAACGTCTCCGTCACGATGATGATGAGCGTTACCCCGCTCGGACCGGTCCGCATTGACCCAAGTAACGATCGGCATCAATAGTTTTCGATCTACCGCGGAGATGATCCCCTGAGTAGTAGCGACGTTCAGCTGATCACTGATGCTGTTCCCGTCCACCCCGAGGGCTCTGAAGAATTCTTGCACTGCGGAAGCAGCGTCCGTGATCGCGGCGTCCGTTGAGTCATTCGATAGCCGCGAGATGGCGAGCTGGAGCCCCTGAGAAGCCGGGGTGAATTTCGGGTCCGAGTCGAGCAGCACTGAAGCTGGCTTTATGAGCTGCTGGTGCAGAACGTGGTTGCCGCGGGGTTGGAAGTACCCCTCTGCGTATGCCCAGTCGACCCTGCTTCCTAGCAGGATATCGTTGACGATCGCCGCGAATTCTGCGGCTTGGTACCGCGGCTGCTCGTAGTCGCGATTCCACCCGCTAACGTCGACTTCCTCGTTGTCGGCTGCTTCAAGGCGGAACATCGCATGCACGGCGGCACCGACCGCGTCGAGTCTATCTGCATTCGATCCATTTCCACCGAGGGCTTCTTCAGTGCCCGTGGCGTCACTTCCAGAATACCCGTTGATACGTCGGTGACGGTCAGCGTTTCCAAATACTCGATCGGGAGCGTTAGTCATCTCGTGGAGGGCTGCCTTGATGCGTTGCGCGACTGTTGGTCCCACCGTGTCATCCCAGACCGGATTACCCCCCGCCTCATCCTGTGCTAGTTGCCGTCTCCGCAGTTGCTCACTCGGCAGCGGGGGAAACAACGCATCTAGGCTCACAAGCTCAGGCTACGGCAGAGCCGCATCGGCGTAGGCGACAAGCTCTGACAAGATGGTCTGGGCGAGCTCCGCCGCATTTGATGATGTGGTGCGCAGTCGTGCCGACCCTGTGCACGGACACGCTCACCAGCGGGGGACGGTGACCACAGGCAGCGACCTGCGCATCACCCGGCAGCGACTGATGATCCCACTCGGCTTCCGGTTCGCTGGCGTCGCCCAGCGATTGACGGCCCGCCTATCGCTCGAGCAGGAGGTGCTGAAACAGTGCGCTACCGTGAGCGCCACGCTGTCCTAGTCATTTCAGTCGGCCGCGCCGAGAGTGCCTGTCACTGCCTTGGTACGCTTTCGCTGGATGAAGCTCCCGATAGGAGCCTTTCCAAGTGCCGTAGCCGGGCGCCGATCTCATCGAAGCCGAGAACGGTGACGGTACCGAGACCTTCCCGGTAGCGCAGGAAGGATTCCGTCTGCTCGGAGTCGAGAGTTTCGGCTTGGCCGATGATCACAGCGCCAGAAACATGCCACTTGTCGACGTGTCCGAAATCTGGGTGCACTTCGAGATGCCGCGAGACTGACTCCATCTGGGCCTGCACCTGGGCGACCGCGCCGCTGAGATCTTTATGGGTCGGGAAGATCCTCGCCGCACGCTCACCCCGGTACGGGCTCTTCGCCATGAGCGACGTCGCCGGCGTTTTGATTTCCACGGCGATAGCGGTGCGGGTGACCGCGTTCACACACAGGAAGTCGGTGATCCGAGATTCACCACCGAGAGCCGTCGTCCCCTTCACGTGCACTTGGCCACCGACGACAAGGATCGGCGCAGCGAACACTTGTTGTAACGCGAACGGATTTGCCGTGAAAAACTGCTGCCAATGCGCCTCGTCCCGCGACCGCGGACCCTCGAGCCCAGCGTCGTACTGAATGATCAGCGTCTCGAGGGAAACCAGTTCCAGGTCCTCGCGGAGCCGGCCGAACTGTTTCGGCGACTCTGCAGCAACTTGGGGAGCTTGACGTGCAAGCTCCTCCACAAGGAGTACCCGGTCCGCCTGCGTCGTCAGATGGCCGGTAGCTACTTCCTCCGTCAGCATGCGAATCGTTGGGTTCGTCCCGAACTTCGGCGGAACCGGCGCCCGGCCAAAGAGGTCGGCGACAGCGTTGTGAGCTTCCGCTTCGATGACCCGGCTGCGCGCCGCACCGGCTCGTTGGTAGGTGCGGTCAACGGTACGGCGGTAATCATCGAGCCGCTGGAGCCGGACGGTGAAAGCGTCTCCATCCGCGCCTTCCGCTTCATCCTCCACAAACCTGATAACAGTGCAGTCCGTTGCCCTCTCGATCTCGCTGACGATTCCGCGGTAGGCACGGGTGAGGCCTACTCCGTAAGCGAACACTGGGTTGAAGGCGGCAGGGAGGCCGAGAACTCTAAGGAGGCCGCTGAAGTCGCTGACCTCCGTCGGTGGCGTCTCGTCCCAGTTCAGGGTGAGCTGCAGCTCCCTGATCCGGTCAAACTCAGGGTCGAATCCCATGCTCTGGCGCGCCAGCGGGAAGATCCGAACTAGCTTTGTAGATGGGTTGAAGCGCAACATCTCGAAGGCTTCGAGGGCCCCCTCTGCCTGCCACAGAACAGCGAGCTCGTCGCCATCTTCGACAACGCTGATTTCCCCGGCCCTGTCGGTCCACTCATGGTCGTCCTCATCGTAGGAACTGACTCCGGCATCAGCGGATGCCGCGGCGTCTGGTTCTGTCACGCCCCGAGCTCCTCGTTGTCGATCGCATTGAGCAGCGCTTGCAGCTCCGGTTCGTCTTCGAGCGGTAGCGGGGTGAGCGTCTTGGCTACGCCGACCTGCTTCAGCTGCAGTTCGCTGCTGACATCGTTGAGGATCCGGACGGACTCAGTCGTCTCCCACTGCACACCGTACAACCGTTCCCGTTCGAACCGTGCTGCGATGAGCACGTCGGGGTGGCGGTTGCCGTATGCGTCGCTTTCTGGTGTCGTCGCGGCGACGATGCGGACCGACTTCAGCCCGGGAGCGACAGCGAACGCTTCTTTGACGGTGACGAGGATGCAGCCGGCGACTGCGGTGGCGTGCCACGCTGCTGCTTCCTTCTTCGGCACCGCTTTGATGGTCGGCCGGCCCGTTGGGGTGACATCAGGTTTCTTCTGCGGCATGCCGGCAAGTGTGGGCACAATGACAACGACAGTCGCTTCGTCTCCGGAGACACCGAGCGGTGCGGCCGCCGCGTCGTTGTCCTCGAACGCAGCCGCGAGAGCAGCGATGACCGCATCCGGTTCGTTCGCCTGAAGCTGCGCCCATTCAGCGTCGAATTGAGCCTGGGCTGCGGTGCGACCTCGCGTCCGCTCGAGTTCCCGCGCGTGAACCTCTGATTGCGAAGCCGCGGCCGCTTGTGCGAGGGCGTCACGTCGGCGACCGCGAGCGAAGATGCTGATCCCTTTGAGGCTCGCTTTCCGGTGGCGCTGCTCCACCTCGGCGGTGTCGATGAGTGGCGATTCCGGAGCGACGGGCGGGTCCGCAGGCATGAAGTGCTCATGGTGCAAGCTCGCGATTCGTCGATACACGTCGACGAGCTGGTCAGCGGCTTCCGCACGGCTCGACGCGGCAACCGACCGGGTCATCGAGCCGGACGAGCTCCGCCGGCTGACCCCGAGGCTGGTCGAATAGGTCACGGGCCCGACTCCGGAGGAGAACCCGGTCGCTCCGCCGCCGACGTGCACGCGTGCAGCACGCGGGCCAATGCTGGTTCGCACGCCTCGGCTTGATACCCGCACTCGCACACCAGGTGCCATCCGTACTGAGAACCCCATGCGCTCACCTTAGAGGTGACGGCGGCTCAACCCCAGGCTCTGCTCGTTGGTGGTCTATATCGTCACCTGAGGCGACGAACCCGGACCGCCCGCTGCATGCCTTCGACGAGCATCAGGTCGCCTGTGAGCGTGACTTCGGGGCGGTAGGCGTACCGGTATTCGTAGTAGTACTCCGCCTGCTCCCACTTCGATCCATCCGTGAGCTCAACGACAGTGTCGCCCTTCCAGCCTTGCCAAACGCCGTTCAACGTCTTCTTCATCACACCATCCCTCCTGCGGGAAAGATTCTAGAAGTGGCCACTGACCGCTCGCCGTCGGACTTGGCAAAAGCACCCCTAATCGAGCGGGGAAGGGTATGGGGACGACATCTCCGAAGGCGCTTGAGTTGCCCGGAGGTGACGCACTTAGACTCTGCAAGCCACGAGGAAGAGAGGGCATGGTCAATACAGAACGTCCGGACGAGTTGGATGCACGCGCGGTCTTCCTTGCGGTGACCGGTGTCGTCTTGCTTCACGCCGACATGAACGGCGAAGCTGACTACATCTCGGAGGACGGCACTGTTGCCGTCGAGGTGACGTCGGTGACCGACGAGGCGGCAAAGGCCGCCCGAGGGCCGACGGGGCGGCTGCTCGGAGACCAGTCGACGTCGGCGGCCCTCCTGCAGTGTTGGCTGGTCACGGTGAATGATCGCCACCCGCGAATGAATGGGCTCCCGGACCGGGTCGTTCCAATGCTGCGGACGTTATCGGAGCACTCCGTGCCGTCGGTATGGCGTCGGTCCCGGTACATGTTCAGCGATGCGCAGCCCGAGGTGCAGGAAGCGGTCAGATCGCTCCTGCGCAACGGAATTGACCACGCTGTCGCGCCGCCCGAACTTTGCAAGACGGACCCGCACGAACACCGAATCGTTTGGGCCGCGGGCGGTGGCGGCACGGCCGGATCCAGCGAGGACGCGTTGGCTGCGATCGAAGACGACCTCAACGAACGGCTCGATAACTCTCGGAAACTCGCCAATTCTGGGGCAATCAGTACCCACCTTTTCGTGTGGATCGACTCCTACTCACCGTTCAGGATCGCGCGAGCTCTACGTGACGCACCTTCAGCAGACGGCTTCGACGTCCCAAGTCGCCCACCGCAACTGAGCCATCCAGTCGGGGACCTGTGGATAGTGCACCGCAAGACCCGGAACGGATGGTGGTGCAACGGGTCTCAGTGGAACGCGATCCGAGCGTGATCAGACACATACTCTGCCGAGCAACGACCGACCGCGATGCGTGCGGTCCACGACAGCGGACACCCGCCGTTTTTCGTGAAGCGGGCGGCGCGACAATGTCGCGCGCGGCGACGATTCGGCGGCACAATCACAACGGCGGCACCGTCTCTCCGATGCCCGACCGTCCGACGCGACTGCGAAGGACAGACCACGCCGGATCGCTGCGTCCCCCCGAGCGGCCGACTCCCCCGTCATCCCAATGGCATGGGCTTCTCGTCGGGTGAGATCAGTTCGAATTGGTCTACGGTGACCATCAACGATATGAGGAGCCGGGCTGAAAGTTCGTCGTGATCACCAGGGATGAGCAGCAAACGCCTCGCACTGATGAGGGCGACCCGCCTCGTCGTTGCGCGACCGTACAAGTCCGGGCCGGTCGCGTCCTGGCGTGCAAGCTTCTACGACCTGAACGAGATGACAAGTGCCGGCCCAGTCGCGGATAAGTGGTCCGGCGCGATCGGACCCGCCGTCTACGACTCACAGCAGTCAGCCAGGACTCGTTCCCAGGCCGGCTGCCCCTGCTCACCGAACGTGTTCGCCTCCCCGTACGGCCACATTCCGACCACTGCGACGGCCATCGCCGCTCCGATGAGCATGGGGCACGGGTTTCCTGGGGTGGCTGGGTTCGCACCTCGCAACATCCGATGGCGGTAAGCGCCGTGCCGTCGGGCATCCGTCGCACTGATCCACCAGTACGAATCGCACTTTCGCCGCTGATAGCTTTCGTCGTCCAGCGGTCGGCGCACTGTGACCCGTGACCGTAACGCGGTCCTCCGGAGCCGTCGCCCGTGTCCGCGATTCACCCCCTCGGCGTTGAAGAGTCGACGTCACCGCCGCATCAACTCAGAGCGTGCAAGCCCACAACACCAACGAAGGCCCCCAGGGAGTCCCTGAGGGCCTTCGTCATGGGCTTCACCAGTTCCGTGAATCTCTTCACTGAGTTCCGTGAATCGCCCGCTGGCGGTACCGGTGGGATTTGAACCCACGGTGGAGTTGCCCCCACACATGTTTTCGAGACATGATCCTTCGGCCGCTCGGACACGGTACCGGGAAAGAGTTTACACGATCCAGGAGGCGCCACGCACCACCGCGCGTCGGCTCCCCCTCCACAGATGCCCGGTCCCGAGCGCCCGGCCACGGCCCGGTCGGAACGGATCGCGTCCCGAAGATGTCCGCGTAACGTCCACCGCATGAGATCTCGCACGCTCATCGCACTGCTGTCGTCGGTCGTCGGCGGCCTCACCGTCCTCGGGGGCGCTGCCTTCGGCGCCCGGGCAGGCGTCCGTGGCCAGCGCGCCGCCGCCCGTCGCGTCGGCGAACTGCTGCCCGTGCACGCCGACTGGTGGCGCGAGCGTTTGCAGCACGAAGGGCAGATCACGTACCTCGCGATCGGTGACTCGGCAGCGCAGGGCGTCGGTGCGAGCGAACCCCACCGCGGGTACGTGGGACTGCTCGCCCGCCGGATCCGACACCGCTCACGGTCGTCGGTCCGCGTCGTGAACCTCAGCGTGTCCGGCTCGACGACGTGGGGCGCACGGAAGGACCAACTGCCGAAGCTCCGCAACTACACACCCGACATCTGCACGGTGTCGATCGGCGCGAACGACATCGCCGATTTCCACCCCGACAAGTTCGAGCGGAACATCCGCGACATCTACGGCGCGGTCCCGTCGCACGCGATCGTCGCCGAGCTGCCGTGCATGTTCGTCCCCGACCGTGAGCGCAAGGTCGCCGTGGCGAACGAGATCGTGCACCGGGTGGCCGAGGAGTTCGGTCTCACGGTCGCGCCGTTGCACACCATCACGAAGCGGGTCGGGCTGCGCCGGACGTTCTTCAACAGCTACGGCGACCTGTTCCACCCGAACGACCGTGGGTACGAGATCTGGGCGAGCGCGTTCGAACCCGCGGTCGATGCTCGGGTCGACGTCGTCGCGGCGATCCGGCACTACCTGTCCGCCCGTGAAGCCGAGGACCTCGGCGCCGGAGCCGGAGCGGTGGCGACCGCCCGGGCCGAGCAGGACACCGAGGGCGCCGAGGCTCTCGATCACGCCGAGCGCCCCGGCCGCATCGACCGCCTCCGGCAGCGCATGACCGGATCGGTCACCTTGCCCGACGCCGGACCCGACACGCGCCCCGACGGTCCGGACGACCGCGCGGGTGATGTCGGCGGCACCGCCTAGCCTGGCGATCATGGCGCGCGCTCAGTCCCTCTACCGCTGCACCGAGTGCGGCTGGACCAGCATCAAGTGGGTCGGCCGCTGCGGTGAGTGCCAGTCCTGGGGCACGGTCGAGGACTCCACCGCGGCCACCGCCAGCGTCCGGGGCACCACCTCGGTGGCGGTCACCGGCAACCGCGTGGCACGGCCCATCACCGAATCCCGCGGAACGACGGTCCAGCGCTGGCAGACCGGCATCGGCGAGTTCGACCGCGTCCTCGGCGGCGGAGTGGTCCCGGGTGCGGCGGTCCTGTTGTCCGGCGAGCCCGGCGTCGGCAAGTCCACGCTCCTGCTCGAGGTCGCTTCACGAGCGGCGGCGACCGGCAAGCGCGTGCTCTACGTCAGCGCCGAGGAATCCGTCGACCAGGTCCGGCTCCGCGCCGAGCGCACCGGGGCGATGCACGACGACCTCTACCTGGCGAGCGAGGTCGACCTCGGCGTCATCCTCGGTCAGATCGACCAGGTCAAGCCGGACCTCCTCATCGCCGACTCGGTGCAGACCATCTCGTCGAGCTCGATCGACGGCATCGCCGGTGGCACGTCCCAGGTGCGTGAGGTCGCCTCCACGCTGATCCGCGTCGCGAAGGACCGGGCGCTCCCGGTCCTCATCGTCGGGCACGTGACGAAGGACGGCACGATCGCCGGACCCCGCCTGCTCGAACACCTCGTCGACGTCGTGTGCCACTTCGAGGGCGACCGTCAGACTGCACTCCGGTTCGTCCGCGCGCTCAAGAACCGCTTCGGCCCCACGGACGAGGTCGGCTGCTTCGACATGGCCGGCGACGGCATCCACGAGGTCCCCGACCCCAGCGGCCTGTTCATGTCGAAGAACGGCGCGCCGGTGTCCGGTACGTGCGTGACCGTCGCGCTCGAGGGACGTCGGGCGCTCCCGGTCGAGGTGCAGGCGCTCGTCGTCCCGAGCTCGGCACCCCAGCCGCGCCGGGTTGTGAACGGCGTCGACTCCTCACGCGTGGCGATGCTGCTCGCGGTGCTCGAACGTCGCGCCGGTCTGAAGCTGTCGGATGCCGACGTCTACGTCTCCACGGTGGGCGGCATGAAGCTCACCGAGCCCGGCGCCGACCTCGCCATCGCACTGGCCCTGGCGAGTGCCGCCCGCGACCGCCCGTACCCGCACACGTTGGCGGCCGTCGGCGAGATCAGCCTCGCGGGCGAGATCCGTCCGACAACCGGAACGAAGCAGCGCGCGAGCGAAGCCGCACGCCTTGGCTTCACGACCGTGCTCGGCGCGGACGCTCAGCACCTCCGCGAAGCACTGCGGGTCGCGTTCTCCCTGGCCGCGAACGAGCGGGAGCGCGAACTCGACCGAGCGTTCTGACCGATCACGGCAGCACCGATCACGGCAGAGCGGGCGGTGCGACACGCCGCCGAACGACGCACACGCGAGCGCGAGTCAGGCCCGGAGCGCCGCCAGCAGGTCCTCAGGCGTCGCCTGCATCGTGTGCGGGCCCGCGATGTCGAAGAAGACGCCCTCGAGCGAATCCAGGTGCGCCGCGATGAACTCCTCGAGCCGCGGTCCGTCGTAGACCATCACCTGCCGGACCTTCTCGTCCGGCACCATCGCCGTGTACGCGTCTGCCGACGAGAACAGCAGCAGGATGCGCTTGTCCGAGCCCTCACGCCCGAACACCCGCACCTGCATGTCCTTCTTGCCGGTGACCAGCCGGGGGACGATCACGATGTCGTTGCGGAGCGCGAACGCCACCGCCGCGACGTCCTGCTTCTCGAGCGCCGCCTCGAGCTGTTCGCTCCGGGCACGCTGTTCCTTGTCTGCCATCGAGACCCAGTCCACCAGATTCATGGACGTTCGGCGACTTCGGCTCTTCCCTTGTGGCCACAAGACTGTAGATTGGTACCAACCGCTTCGGCGGGAGTCCATCGTTCTTCCGGTGCACAGCACCTCGAGCGCCATCGGTCACTGGCCTTCCCCGGCCGCCTGGCCCCGAACCCGTTCTACCGGCCCCATGCCCGCAGGACGCATCGATCTGACGACATCCGTCGGTGGATCGGCGGTAGCGAATACCGCATCGCAAGGCAGTCGACTGCAGATGTCGACTGGCAAGAAAGTAAGGAACGCCATCATGGCATCGACCGGCACCGTCAAGTGGTTCAACAACGAAAAGGGCTTCGGCTTCATCGCCCCGGACGACGGCTCCGCTGACGTCTTCGCTCACTTCTCCGCGATCGCTGGCAACGGCTACAAGTCGCTCGAGGAGAACCAGAAGGTGGAGTTCGACATCACCGAGGGTCGCAAGGGCCCGCAGGCGGAGAACATCTCCGTCATCGGCTGATCTCCTCCAGCCCGAACGGGCCCGTCGTCCTCGTGACGACGGGCCCGTTCCCGTTCCACGACACGGTTACAGCACCGAGGACCGTGGCCTCGAGGTCTCCCCGGACAAGCGAAAACCCCCGCGACAAGCGAAAACCCCCGGAGATCCGGGGGTTGACGCCGACCGGGCATTCCCAATCCACTTGCCTTCATCGTAGCCGGTGAGCACCACCGGACTACCCGAGGATGAACTGCACCGACGCCTTCGACTCGATGTTCCCCACCGCCACCTCCAGGTGGTAGCTCGCACCCCCACCGGTGACCGACGGCCGTGACGAGTCGCACGTCGACGTCGACGACCGCGTCCGGTCCCAGGCGATCGCCGGCGTGGTCAGGGTCTGCCCGGCCTTGATCGTGACGTCCTGGTTGGTCCCGCCGGTCTGGCAGTCCTTCGACGACCAGTACTGCTCCTCGCCGGACGAGATCGTGAGGACCTGCTGGGACGACCCGAGGTCCATGTGGCACGAGTTCGACCCGGTGTTCTTGATCGACATGGCGATCTTCGGGTCCTCGGTGGGGCCGTAGGAGGTCTTGTCGACGACGGGCGTGAGCTCGATCTGCTCCTTGGCACACGTCGACCCGTCCTTGGCCGACGCCGAAGCCGAAGCCGGCGCCGAAGACGAGGCCGCGGCCGACCCTGAGGGCGAAGCGGCTGCAGAGGGCGTGGCACGCGGCGACGACGACGGCCCGGCAGACGATGCGGATGCGGAAGTGGAAGAAGAACCCGGGTCAGCAGACGCCCCACCCCGCCCGACCACGATCAGCACGACGACGACCACGATCAGCAGCAGCACCCCGATGACCATCGCACGACGGCGCCAGTAGACGCCCGGCTTCTCGGGCCCGACGGGGTGACGGAACGACGACATGCGCACAGGGTAGACAACGGCGCGAGCCCGACGAGGGAACCCCGCCGGAGGGCATGCGAAAGCGTCAGAGGATCTTCAGCATGCGGGTGTTGCCGAGCGTGTTCGGCTTCACCCGTGCGAGGTCGAGGAACTCCGCGACCCCTTCGTCCGACGACCGGACGAGCTCGGCGTACACCTCGGGTGAGACGATGCTCTCGCCGATCTCGAGGTACCCGTGCTTCGTGAAGAAGTCGACCTCGAACGTCAGGCAGAAGATGCGGGCCACGCCGAGTTCTCGGGCGTCGTGCTCCAGTGCTTCGAGCATGCGGTGGCCGACGCGCTTGTGGATCCAGTCGGCGTCGAGGGCGAGCGTGCGCACCTCGGCGATGTCGTCCCAGAACACGGCGAGCGCACCGCACCCGATCGGGACGCCGTCGGGGCCTTCGGCGATCCGGAACTGCTGGATCGAACCGTAGAGCGCGACGTTCTCCTTGCCGAGCAGGATCCGCCGTTCGACGTAGGGCGAGATGAGCCGCTGGATGTGCGGGACGTCCGACGCCAGGGCCGGGCGCACCAGGATGCCGTGCTCGTCCCGTTCGTGGAACGCGTGCTTCCCGTGCTCAGTCATCTCCCTCACACTAGTGCGCCCCGGGGGACAGGCCCCTGTACGGCGCCCAGCCGTGGCCGCCTACCTTCCGGGGCATGCCTCAGATCATCGAAACCGTCGACGTGAACGTCCCCGTCGCAGCTGCCTACGGCCAGTGGACCCGCTTCGAGGAGTTCCCCGAGTTTCTCGACGAGGTCGAGAAGATCGTCCAGGTCGACGACAAGACCACCGACTGGACCGTGAAGGTCGCCGGCCAGGAGCGCGAGTTCCGTGCCCTCATCACCGAGCAGCACCCCGACGAGCGGGTCGCGTGGACGGTCAAGGACGGCGAGACCGATCACGCCGGCGTCGTCACCTTCCACAAGCTGTCCGACGACGAGACCCGCGTCACCGCGCAGATCGACTGGGAGCCCTCCGGCTTCCTCGAGAAGCTCGGCGCAGCGGTCGGCGTCGGCGGTCACGCCATCAAGAAGGACCTGCAGAACTACAAGGAGCGCGTCGAGTCGGCACCCACCGACACCGGGTGGCGGGGCGACGTGCCGGCCTGATCAGGCCGACGCACGAGAACGCGACCACGGTCGGGACGGGAGGCGCGGTGCCAGCTGGCACCGCGCCTCCCGTCCGTCGTCGGCTCGCGACCACCGCACGGCGCAACCCGCCTGTTCGGCATCCCCCCACGAAATGCCGACCTGACGAACGGGCACGCGCCTGGCAGAGTGGGTGTCGCTGGCCGACGCGCTGGTTCAGTTTTACCATGTCTGAGACAGATGTACAGGGCGGGGAGACATGATCGAGTACACCGACGACGACGCACACCGACGCGAGCTCTCACGCAAGCTGCAGCTCCTGATGGACGTCGTCGAGGCCAACTCCGGGCAGCGCCCCTCCTACAAGGAGATCGTGGCGGAGATCGAGGCGCAGGGCGCCTCGATGAGCCGACCGCGGTGGGGCTACATGCTCGGGGGCAACGGACCGGCCGTCCGTGACCAGCGTCTGCTCGTCGCGCTTGCCGGCTACTTCGGTGTGCCGTCCGAGTACCTCACCGACGCCGCGGGCAACACGGACGTCCCGGAGCGGGTGCAGGCGCAGCTCGAACTCGTCCTCGAACTCCGCAAGCGCGAGGTCGTGGCGTTCGCCACCCGGCGACTCGGGGAGTTCGCCTCCGCGGCCGAGATCCGCGACTTCACCGAGCACGTCCGGCGGCTCGACGACTCCGGGTCGACGCCGTGAGCGCGTTCGCCGACCGGATCGGTGCCCGCCGCCAGCAGGCCGAGGCCCGGCGCAGCGTGCAGCGACTCGGACTCCCCCGGCGACTGACGCTGCCGGAGCTGCTCGTCCGCGCCGAGTCCGCCCTCGGCAAGCCGATCCGGCTCCGCACGACCGCACTGCCCGGTGACCTCTCCGCCCGGCTCATCCAGCGCGCCGACCACGCTCTGCTCGAGACGCGCCCCGACCTGTCCGAGCGCTCCCGGGTGGCCTGCGTGCTGCACGAGCTCGCACACGTGTTCCTCGCCGACCCCGGCTGCGACCATGAGGCGTACACGGGGCTGCTCACCGGACGGACGGCGTTCACCCGGTCGCTCGACACCCCGCACGAGCAGGCGGTCGAGCTCGTGGCCGACCAGCTCGCCCTGCGGATCGGGCTGCTCGACCCCGACACCGCGCCGCGCGGGATCTTCCGGTGACGCTGCACGTCTGGGGATCCCTCCCGGTCTGGCTGATCCTGGCCGTCCTCGTCGTCCGGCTCTGCCTCGTCCGGACCCAGTCGGCGAGCGTCACCTGGCTCATGGTCTGCTGCGCGTTCGTCGCCGTCGGGCTGAGCATCAACCAGCCCGACGTCGTGACGTTCCTCGGCGGGCTGACCCGCACGCCGAACGTCGCCGACCTGCTCGGCCGCTGCCTGATGGTGTGCGGCCTGTTCGCCCTCGCGCAGTCGGTCGAGGCGGCCGCCCGGTCCGCGCGGCTGCTCCGACCGAGCCGGCTCGTCGGCGTCGCACTGGTCCTCGTCGCACTGGTCGTGCTGTTCGTGCTGATCGACGCCCCCGTGCCCACGTCGCAGTTCATGGTCGAGTACGGCGACCAGCTGCCCACCGCGCTCTACTCCGCGGTCGAGATGACGTACATCGCCGTCGTGATCACCCGGTCCGCACTGGCGGTCCTCCGCGGCTTCCGCGAGGGCGACGGCCTCGGGCGCATGTACTGGCTGTTCGTCGTCGGGGCCGCGGTGATGGTCCTGCTCGCGGCCATCGCCGTCGCGCTCGACGCCGTGCACGTGCTCGGCCTGGACGCTGCGGTCCGGGTGCTCGGCACCGTCTACGCACCGGTCTTCCTCACCTCGATGGTCCTGCTCGCCGTCGGTGCCGCCGGCGGGGTGCTGCCCGACGCCGCCCGCGAGTTCCGCGACTGGCGGGCCGCCCGGGTCCGCTTCCGGACGCTGGAGCCCGAGCTGCGGCGACTCGAGGGCGCGTCCGGCAACCGGGGGCTGTACTTCACGATCGCCTGGCAGCGTCGCCAGTGGCGGAGTCGACTGCACCGGCTGTCCGTCGAGATCGAGGACCGCGCGCGTGAGGCCGGGCAGGACGTCCCGGCCGCCGCGACGCTCACCACCGCACGACTGGAGGAGACCACATGACCGGTGGACGCATCGCCGCACTCGGGACCGCAGCGGGTGCCGTCGGGACGCTCGGGCTGGGCGCGTTCGTCGCACGCCGGCTGCTCTTCCCCACGCCGTACTCGGCGACCGCCACCGTGCGGAGCGCCACCCCGACCGAGGCCGAGTTCGTGGCCACCCGCGACACCCGACTGCCCGGGACGTACCGGATCACCCGCGACGGCCAGGACGTCCGCGTGCAGGACGTCCTCGACATCGACGGGGACACGGTCCGGCGGCGCACGGACGGCCCGGCAGCCGGCGGCGAGTGGGGCTGGGACGCGCTGCTGTACGACGACCTCGCGGACGTCCCCGGCGACGAGCCGACCGAGGTCCCCGGCGACGAGCCGACCGACGTCCCCGGCGACGGGCCCACGCACGTCGTCCACGTGCACGGGCAGTCGCTCGGGCCGCGGCAGGTCCTCCGGGGCATCCCGATCTGGCGTGCCCTCGGCGCGACGTCCGAGGTCGTCGACACGACCGACCTCCCGCTCCGCTCGCTCGACCCCGGCGCGGTCGACCGCATCGTGACGGCGGTCCGGGCAGCCCGGGGCCGCGGGGTCACCCGGGTCGTGCTGCAGGGCTGGTCGGCGGGGGCGCTCGCGTGCTCGGTCGCCGCCTCCCGGGTCGAGGTCGACGGCCTCGTCGGGATCTCGCCGCTGCTCAGCGTGTCCTCGGCGCTCCGCGGTGCGGTGTCGGGCGCGCACCTCCCCGCGTTCGTCGGCACGGTCGCGGCACGGATCGCGACCACCGGCGTGCTGTCACGGCTGGCCGGCGCCGCTGCTCCCGTCCAGACGACCGCGTGGCAGGCGTCGGCGACCCCGACCCTGCTCGTGCACTCGGCGGCCGACGCCCTCGTCGCCGAGGCCGACGTCGCCGCGCAGACCGCGCGTCCGGGGACCCGGGCGGTCGCGTTCCGGACCGCGCCGCACACGCTCGAGTGGAACGAGGACCCGGAGCGCTGGGAGCGGGCCATCCGAGACTTCGCGGCTACCCTCTGACGCGAGACGCGAGACGCACGACGCACGACGCACGACGCACGACGCGCGCCGAGCGACGCGCGCCGAGCGACGCGCGCCCCGGCGACGTGCAACGGCCCCGGTCTGCGAACAGACCGGGGCCGGCGCGTCTCGACCTGTTGGGGGGAACCGGTCGAGCGCTGCGTGCGAGGTGTTGGGGGGAACCCCTCGCGCGCAGTCACCACCGTACCCCCGGACGGGGGCCCGTGGTACCGCGACGCGCGAACCGTCCCGGGTCTGGGTCGGGCGACATCGCGCCGCGCGTAGCGTCCGGCGCATGGACGATCAACCCGAACCCGAAGCCCACGAGCGTCACCGCTCCGTGGCAGACCTCAACGACGAATCACTCGGACGCCCCTTCGACCAGACCAACGGCCTGGCGGACGGACTGAGCGGCGACTCGGACGGCACGGCCGAGAGCGAGCAGCCCGGCGTGCACAAGCGACACGAGAAGCGCGAGAAGCACCGCGGGCGCGACCACCAGGGATGACCGCACCCACGACGTGACGGGAGGCGCGGTGCCAGCTGGCACCGCGCCTCCCGTCACGTCCGTGACCGGGTCCTAGGACTCGATCTCGCCCTGCGGCGTGTCCGTCGCCTCGACGGCGGCCGCGCCGGCGAGGACCTCTTCGCGACCCGGCTGACGCCCGGTCTCGAACTGGAACTCGCCACCGGTGAAGTCGACCTTCACGTGGTCGCCGGCCGTGAGCTCACCCTGCAGGATGTGCTCGGACAGCTGGTCCTCGACCTCGTGCTGCATCGCGCGGCGGAGCGGGCGGGCACCGAGTGCCGGGTCGAACCCGACCTTGATGAGCTGCTCCTTGGCGGCGAGCGTGAGCTCCACCGTCATGTCGCGATCGAGCAGGCGGTCGGCCAGGCGCTTCACGAAGAGGTCCACGATCTGCAGCAGCTCGGGCTGCGAGAGCTGCGGGAACACGATCGTGTCGTCGACGCGGTTGAGGAACTCGGGCTTGAAGTGCTTCTTGAGCTCCTCGTTCACCTTCGAGCGCATGCGGTCGTAGCCGACACCGGAGTCACCCTCGACCTGGAAGCCCACCGGGCCACCGGCGATGCCCTGCGAACCGAGGTTCGTGGTCATGATGATGACGGTGTTCTTGAAGTCGACCACGCGGCCCTGACCATCGGTCAGACGACCCTCTTCGAGGACCTGCAGCAGCGAGTTGAAGATGTCCGGGTGGGCCTTCTCGATCTCGTCGAAGAGGACCACGGAGAACGGCTTGCGGCGCACCTTCTCGGTGAGCTGGCCGCCTTCCTCGAACCCGACGAACCCGGGAGGGGCACCGAAGAGTCGCGAGACGGTGTGCTTCTCGCCGAACTCCGACATGTCGAGGGAGATCAGCGCACCCTCGTCGTCGAAGAGGAACTCGGCGAGGGCCTTGGCGAGCTCGGTCTTCCCGACGCCCGTGGGGCCGGCGAAGATGAACGAGCCGGAGGGACGGTTCGGGTCCTTCAGGCCGGCGCGGGTGCGTCGGATGGTCTTGGAGAGGGCCGAGATGGCCTCTTCCTGACCGATGACGCGCTCGTGCAGTGCCTTCTCCATGAAGACGAGCCGCGAGGTCTCTTCCTCGGTGAGCTTGAACACCGGGATGCCCGTGGCCTGCGCCAGGACCTCGGCGATGATGCCCTCGTCGACGGTGCCGGACGCGGCGACGTCACCCGCACGCCACTGCTTCTCGAGGCGGAGACGCTCGCCGAGGAGCTTCTTCTCCTCGTCACGGAGCGAAGCGGCCTTCTCGAAGTCCTGCTCCTCGATCGCGGCTTCCTTCTGCCCGCGGACCGCCGAGATCTTCTCGTCGAACTCGCGGAGCTCCGGCGGCGCCGACAGGATCGACAGGCGGAGGCGTGCACCGGCCTCGTCGATCAGGTCGATCGCCTTGTCCGGCAGGAAGCGGTCCTGCACGTAGCGGTCCGCGAGGTTCGCCGCGGCGACGATCGCGCCGTCGGTGATGGACACCTTGTGGAACGCCTCGTACTTGTCGCGGAGACCCTTGAGGATGTTGATCGCGTGGGGCAGCGACGGCTCGTTGACCTGCACCGGCTGGAAGCGACGCTCGAGTGCGGCGTCCTTCTCGAAGTGCTTGCGGTACTCGTCGAGCGTGGTGGCACCGATGGTCTGGAGCTCACCGCGCGCGAGCAGCGGCTTGAGGATGGAAGCGGCGTCGATCGCGCCCTCGGCAGCACCGGCACCCACGAGGGTGTGGATCTCGTCGATGAAGACGATGATGTCGCCGCGGGTGCGGATCTCCTTCGTGACCTTCTTGAGGCGCTCCTCGAAGTCACCGCGGTAGCGGGACCCGGCGATGAGCGACCCGAGGTCGAGCGAGTAGAGCTGCTTGTCCTTCAGCGTCTCGGGCACGTCGCCCTTGACGATCGCCTGGGCGAGGCCCTCGACGACGGCGGTCTTGCCGACGCCGGGCTCACCGATCAGGACGGGGTTGTTCTTGGAGCGGCGGGAGAGGATCTGCATGACCCGCTCCATCTCCTTCTCGCGGCCGATGACCGGGTCGAGCTTGCCGTCACGCGCCGCCTGGGTGAGGTTCCGACCGAACTGGTCGAGGACCTGCGAACCCTGCTGGGCGTTCTGCTGCTGCTCGCCGCCGACGGCGACCGCTTCCTTGCCCTGGTAGCCGGACAGGAGCTGGATGACCTGCTGACGGACGCGGTTGAGGTCCGCGCCGAGCTTGACGAGCACCTGGGCGGCGACGCCCTCGCCCTCGCGGATGAGGCCGAGGAGGATGTGCTCGGTGCCGATGTAGTTGTGGCCGAGCTGCAGCGCCTCGCGCAGGGACAGCTCGAGCACCTTCTTGGCGCGCGGCGTGAACGGGATGTGCCCGGTCGGCTGCTGCTGGCCCTGCCCGATGATGTCCTGGACCTGCTCGCGGACGGCATCGAGCGAGATGCCGAGCGACTCCAGCGCCTTGGCGGCGACGCCCTCGCCCTCGTGGATGAGGCCGAGGAGGATGTGCTCGGTGCCGATGTAGTTGTGGTTGAGCATCTTCGCTTCTTCTTGAGCGAGGACGACAACACGACGGGCTCGGTCGGTGAATCTCTCGAACATGTGCTCTCCCTTGCCGGGCTCGTGGAAGTCCGGTGACGTACATCGAGAGTAACCAGCGCACCCCGGGTGGTCTGCCCCTGTTCGCCGTGGGCGTGACCTCGTTGCGTCCGGTGAACAGGGGACGGTCGGGAGGCGCGGTGCGGGTCCGCCCCGGAGCCTGCGCCCGGTGGTGCTCACGGGGGTCGCGCGGCGGGTCGCGCCGGGTGTCGGGTCGGCGCGGGGTGCGGGGTGCGTCAGGCGCGTCGTGCGGCCCGACGCAGGGCGCGGCGGAAGCGGCGCGGGTCGACACCGAGACCGTCGAGGACGTCGTGCGCGGCCCCCGTGAACGGATCGTCGATGCCGTCGAGCACCGCGAGCAGCAGGTGGTGCGGTCGGACGCGTTCCGCCGGGCCGGCGAGCTGTGCGGCACGGGCCAGCACCCGCGCCGCGGCCGGTGTACACGTGACCCGGTCGGGCGAGACCGGTCCGGGTGCCCCGGCACCGACGAAGGCACTGCTCGCGGTGCGGACGCGGTCGGGCGTGACGCCGTGCGCGTCGAGGACGTCGAGGAAGCGGGGCATCCCGCTGCAGAGCGTGACCGCGGCGACGAGGAGGTGTTCGGCGTCGAGGAAGCCGAAACCGGTCTCCAGTGACTCCTGTTCCGCGAGGAGCACGATCTCGCGTCCGTGCCGGAGTGTGGGCAGGGCGACGGAGAGCGTGGCGATCTGCATACATGCAGAATATCTCATGTGTGAACAGTCCACGAGAGGAGATCCCGGGCGCGATCGGTACGATCGCGACCATGGAGCAGCCCGTCGTCGGACTCGTCGTCCACCCGACCAAGAACGTGCAGGAGTCCGTCGCGACCCTGCAGCGCTGGAACGCCTCCGGCCGCGGACGCCTCGTCGCCCGCCGCGCCGACGTCCAGCGCATCGGCGGCGGGGTCGACGTGATCGGGGACGAGGACTTCACGGAGGAGGTCGACCTCGTCGTCGCACTCGGCGGGGACGGCACGATGCTCGGGGCCATGCGGCTCGTGGCGAAGCGTCCGGTGCCGGTGCTCGGGGTCAACTACGGCAACGTGGGCTTCCTCGTCGAGATCGAGCCGCCCGAGCTCGAGGTCGCGCTCGAGCGGCTGTCCGCCGGCGACTACCAGCTCGAACCGCACCACGCGCTCGAGGCCCGGCTGTTCTGGAGCGGAGCCCGCACCGACTACCTCGCGTTCAACGACCTCACGATCGTGCGACGTCCCGGCGCCGGGCAGGTGTCCGCTGACCTCAGCGTCGGCGGGCTCGGGTACGGGTACTACCGGGCGGACGCCATCGTCGCCGCGACCCCTGCCGGGTCCACCGCGTACAACTACGCCGCCGGTGGCCCCGTCCTCTCCCCCGCACTGTCCGGCTCCGTCGTGACCCCGGTCGCACCGATGGCCGGGATCGACCGTGCCGTGGTCCTCGCGGCTCGCGAGCGCTACCGGTTCGACATCGCCGAGGGCACCCGCAGCGCAGCGCTCGAGGTCGACGGACTCGTCGTCGGCGAGGTCGCCACCGGTGCGCAGATCGACGTGCGGCTGCGGAAGGACGCCGGCAGCGTGGTCCGCCTCGACGCCGAGCGCCACGGGCGGACCGGACGCGTGAAGCTCAGCCTGCTCGACCTGCCCGTGCGGCCGGACCAGCTCATCGAGCTCATCCCCCAGGACCTCCGCCAGAAGCTCGGGCGCGAGGTCGAGGAGTAGCGGACCGCGCCCTGCCCGACCCCGGGAACGTGAATGGCCCGCTCACGCCGAAGCGCGAGCGGGCCGTCCCATCACCCCACCGGATCGTCTTCCCACAGAACGACCCGGTTCCCCGTGCCGGCACTCACGTGCCGGCCGAAGTCCACTGACCTAGTCGGTCAGGTACAGCTGCATGTCCTGCGAGACCGCCTTGGCGAAGAGCCGCAGCTTGGCGCGGGACTCCACACGGCTGACCGCCTGGCGGGTCGTGTGGACGATCTTCGAGATCTCGTCGAGCGTCATCGGCTTGTCGTCGTCGAGGCCGTAGCGCATGCGGATCACGTTCGCCTCGTCGCTCGGCAGTTCGGCGACGATCGAGCGGATGTCGCGGTGGAGCAGCGTCGTCTCGGTCAGCTCGTTCGGGGACGCGGCGTCCTCGTCCTCGATGAAGTCGCCGAGCTCGCTGTCGTCCGAGTCGCCGACGACCGTGTGGATCGACACCGGCTCGTGCGAGCGGCCCTTGAGGTCGACGAGCTCGTCGACGCTCATGCTCAGCTCGGCCGCGACCTCGTCCGGCATCGGCGCGCGGCCGAGGTCGACGGTGAGGTCGCGCTCGGTTCGGGAGATCTTGTTGATCAGCTCGACCGTGTGGACCGGGATGCGGATCGTTCGGGCCTTGTCGGCGAGACCGCGGGAGATCGCCTGACGGATCCACCAGGTGGCGTACGTCGAGAACTTGTAGCCCTGCGTGAAGTCGAACTTCTCGACCGCGCGGACCAGGCCGAGGTTGCCTTCCTGGATGACGTCCATGAAGGGCAGGCCGCGCTGCGAGTAGCGCTTGGCGATGCTCACGACGAGGCGGAGGTTCGAGGTGATCATGCGCTCCTTGGCGCGCTCACCGTCGCGGACGAGCCAGCGCAGTTCACGCTGCAGGGTCTTCGCGAGGCCCTTCTCGGTGGCGAGCTTCTCCCCGGCGAAGAGGCCGACCTCGATGCGGCGGGCGATCTCGGCTTCTTCCTCGGCGGTGAGGAGCGAGAGCCGTCCGATGTGCCGGAGGTAGTCACCCACCTGGTCGACTGAGGCGCCGCGGACACCCGCGAGTTGCTCGTCGGCCTCGACCTCGGTGTCGAGCGTGGTGGTCTCGACCGCGGTGACCGGAGCCTTCGCTGCGGTGGTCTTCTTGGTGCGACGTGCGGTGGTGCCGGTGGTCGTCGTCTTGGGTGCTGCGGTTGCGATCGTCATGATGACTCCCTGCGTTCGACGGGTGATGACCTCGTTGGGGGTGTCACGAGTAAAGCGTTCCGGAGGTGTACCCCACAAACCGATCGGATCGATTCTCAGGCTTCTCCGTGCTTCACCATGGATACCGTCCCCCGAGGGGTACAGCCTGTCGTCAGTCTGGTCCCCCGCATGGTCGAGAATCAAGGGGATGTCGCCGTGTTTCCGGCGTTGCATCGGTGTTTCTTGCTCGTTTCCGATCCTGTACCCCGGGCCGCCGCGCCCAGTGGACACGAAAAAGGGGTACGGCGGTCCGGATCGTGGCGATCCGGTCGTCGTACCCCGAAAACCGAACGGGCGGGGGTCACCAGGAGGGCTCGAGCCACCCCTCGCGACGCTTCGAGACCTCGAGGTCGGCGTCTCGGTCGAACTCGTCGTACTCGCTCTCGATGTCGCCGACGAGGCTGCGGCCGGTGAAGACGCCCCCGCGGTTCGCGAGGACACCACCGGAGATGATCTGCGTGATGGACATGCGGACGATGCTCACGCCGGCAGACGACGTCGGGGTGAACGGCCGGTGACGGTGTCCGGACGCTCAGACGTCGATGTCGTCGTCGTCGCCCTCGCCGTCGGGCCACACGGTGTCGTCGCGAGCGGGATCCGCGACCGCCGGGTGCCCGAAGGCGTCATCGGGATCGAGGTCGGCGAGGTCGGGGTCGGGCTGGGGTTCGGGTTCCCTGCCGTCCGGGGTCGCGCGCATGCACGCCAGGGTCGCACCGCGCGGTGAACACCGGGTGACGTCGACCGCGGGCGGCCCCTTGATCGGGAGCGGGTTACTCCGCGGAGGCGGGCGCCGGTGCCGGCACGCCGTGCTCACGCTCGAAGCGGGCACGCTCCTCGGCCTCGACCTTGGCGTACGCGGCACGCTCGGTGCGGTCGGCCCGCATGATGGCACGCATCACGAACCAGAAGATGAGGCCGACCACGACGGTCGGCGTCAGGGCGAAGATGATCCCGGTCACGACTCCATGCGGCACCCGAGCATCCTAACCCCCGGAACGGAGCCGTCAGCTGGGTCCTACTTCACCAACGGGAACAGGATCGTCTCGCGGATGCCCAGGCCCGTGATGGCCATGAGGAGCCGGTCGATGCCCATGCCCATGCCGCCCGACGGCGGCATCGCGTGCTCGAGTGCCCGCAGGAACTCCTCGTCGACGCGCATGGCCTCGAGGTCGCCGCCCGCGGCGAGCTTCGCCTGCTCGATGAACCGCTCCCGCTGCACGACCGGGTCGACGAGCTCGGAGTACGCCGTCGCCAGCTCGAAGCCACGGACGTAGAGGTCCCACTTCTCGACGATGCCCGGACGGCTGCGGTGCTCGCGGGTCAGCGGCGAGGTGTCGACCGGGAAGTTCATCACGAACGTCGGACGGTCGAGCGAGTCGATGACGAAGTGCTCCCAGAGCTCTTCGACGTACTTGCCGTGCGTGGCGTGCGCGACCTCGACGCCCTCGGCATCGGCGAGTGCCCGCAGCTCGGGCAGCGGCGTCTCCGGGGTGATCTCGCGACCGGCGGCCTCGGACAGCGACCCGTACATGTCGATGCGCGGCCACTCGCCGCCGAGGTCGTACGTCGTGCCGTCCGCCCAGGTGACCTTGAGCGAGCCGCCTGTCACGGCCCGCGCGGCGTTCTGCACGAGCTCCTGCGTCAGGTCGGCCATCTGCTCGTAGTCGCCGTACGCCTGGTAGGCCTCGAGCATCGCGAACTCGGGCGAGTGCGTCGAGTCGGCGCCCTCGTTGCGGAAGTTCCGGTTCACCTCGAACACCCGGTCGATGCCGCCGACCACGGCGCGCTTGAGGAAGAGCTCCGGCGCGATGCGGAGGTACAGCTCGGTGTCGAACGCGTTCGAGTGCGTGACGAAGGGCCGCGCCGAGGCACCGCCGTGCTGGGTCTGCAGCATCGGGGTCTCGACCTCGAGGTAGTCGTGACCAGCGAAGGTCTGCCGGAGCGACGACATCACCGCGGCACGGGCGCGGACGGTGGCCCGGGCCTCCTCGCGCACGATGAGGTCGAGGTAGCGCTGGCGGACCCGCGTCTCCTCGTTGAGTTCGTTGTGCAGGTTCGGCAGCGGCAGGATCGCCTTGGCCGCGATCTGCCAGTCGTCGACCATGATCGACAGCTCGCCCCGCCGCGAGGAGATCACCCGGCCGTGCACGAACACGTGGTCCCCGAGGTCGACGAACTCCTTCCAGCGCGCGAGCGACTCCTCGCCCACCTCGGCGAGGGACACCATCGCCTGGATGCGGGAGCCGTCACCGGACTGCAGGGACGCGAAGCAGAGCTTGCCGGTGTTGCGCGAGAACACGATGCGGCCGGCGATCCCGACGACGTCCTGGGTCTCCTCGCCGGTGTCGAGGTGCGCGTACTGCGCACGGACCGCGGGGATGGTGGTGGTGACCGGCAGGCCCGCCGGGTACGCCTCGATCCCCGACTCGAGGAGCTTCGCCCGCTTGTCGAGCCGGACCTGTCGCTGCTCGCTGGTCTCCGCCGCGGCGATCTCGGCGGCGGAGGGCTCGGTGGCGGGTGCGGTCTCGTCGGTCATGCTGGTGCGGCTCCGATGGTCGTGGGGGTCCCGGAAATCGTACAGCGCGGCCGGACTAGAGCGTCGCCTGCCCGTCGGCCGCCGCGAGCGCGTTGTCGACGGCCGTGCGGACCAGCGCTCCGAGGACCCGGCCCGGGTACTCGACCCCGATGCCGGACAGCGTGCCGGCGGACTGGTCGACGATCGCGGTCGAGAAGCTCACCGCGGCGCGGACGGCGTCAGCGTAGGCGGGCCGGTCCTGCTCGGTGACGACGAACGGCTCCGCACCCATCTCGACGACGAGCGCCTGGGCGATGGGGAGCACGGGCGACGGTGCGGTCACGGCGCAGTACGCGTCGCGGAGCCGGACGAGGTCGACGCTGGTGCCCGTGAACGCCATCGCGGGGTGGATCGCGAGCGGGATCGCCCCCGCGGCCATCGCCGGTGCGAGGATGCCCACGCCGCGGTCCGGGCTGGTGTGCACGACGAGCTGCCCCGGCTGCCAGATCCCGGCGTCCGCGAGCCCCTGCACGAGGTCGGCCAGCTGGTCGTCCGGCACGGCGAGGAGCACGAGTTCGCTGCGCTCGACGAGGTCCGGCGTCTCGAGGACGGGTGCGCCGGGGAGCATCGCCTCGGCGCGGTCGCGTCCGGCCTCGGACACTGCCGTCACGCCGACGACGGCGTGCTCGGCGTTCGCGAGCGCTGCTCCGAGGACCGGTCCGACCCGTCCGGCGCCGAGGACGCCGACTCCCAGCCGCCCCGCCCTCACCGCGCGGCTCCCGGCGGAGGAGTGTCGCCCCAGGGCGATCCAGGAGGCACGGTGCCGGTCGGCCGCACCGGCTCGGCGCCGCCGGGTGCGCGCGCTGGCGACGACTGCTCCCGGTCCACCGCGTCCACTCGTCGCTCTGGTGACCACTCCGGGGCCGCGGCCGGCGCGACGGGGGCGAGCCGCGCCTCCCGTTCGCGCCACCGGTGGGAGGTGTCGGCCGCAGCCGCCTCGACCGCGCGGGACGAGGTGTCCGACCACAGCTGCTGCGCGTCCCGCGCGTCCAGCGCACCGATGCTCGCGGAGACCGGGCCCTGCACGGTCTGCACGTGCACCGACGCGAGCCGCAGTGCACGCTCGAGCGGCCCCTGCGAGACCTTGACGCTCTGCACGCGCGGCAGCGGCACGATGACCAGCGAGCGCCAGACGGCACCGAGCCGGAGCAGGACGGCGCCCGGGACGAAGCGGTAGCCGTTGCGGCGGAACGCGAACGGGCGGAGCCAGGCGCCCCGGCGCGGGGAGTGCACGAACCCGCCGCGGTCGCCCGTGGTGGTGAGGCTGTCGTCGACGACGTCGACGGCCTCGGCCGAGCCCTCGCGGAGCTGCTCCTGCGAGGCGGCGGGACCGGCGACGGCGGTGCCGACGAGGCCGGGGAGGATGATGTCGAGGACCTCGCGGACGTCGCGCGCGGTGCCGACCGGCAGGACGATCGACGAGACCTGCTGGTTGTTCGAGGCCCCGTTGCCGGCGTTCGTCGCACGGTTGATCCGGACGTCCCACCAGCCGAACGGCCGCCAGAGCAGCGGCTGCGCCACGCTCACGGCGTGGATGCGGCCGGGCGGCAGGGTTTCGTTCGAGGTGGACACGAGCCCGAAGCCGATCCGGATGCCGTCGCGGGTCTCGGCGATCGTGTACTGCAGCGAGCGGGAGAACTTCCGGACGTAGTACCCGCCGGCGCCGATCACCGCGGGGAACAGGCCGAAGAGGATCCCGTACTCGCCGGTGAGCGCCACGCTGACGATCATCGCGGCGACCGCGGCGAGGATGAACACCGTCGTGCCGGAGAGCAGCATCGACGCGATGAGCCGACCGGGGTGCACCTTCACGATGCGCGTCGCGCGGACCGCGGCGGGGTCGAGTTCCGGCGAGAAGATCTCGTCGACACGGTCCTGCAGCACACCGTTCGACGCCCGGGCCGGGTCGTGCTGCCGCTCGTCGTCCTTCGCCCCGGAGGCGAGCACGAGGATGCGCTGCCGCAGGTCGTCCGCCGCCTTGACCCCGAGGTAGGCGAGCTGCACGTTCGCGTCGTTGCCGGCCTGGGCGATCTCGAGCTTGGCGGTGCCGAAGATCCGCGGGATGAGCGGCCGCGAGATGTTGATGCCCTGGATGCGGTCCAGCCGGGCCTTGCGGTTCGTCCGGAAGAGCACGCCCGAGCGGACCTCGACGATCTCGCCGGTCACCCGGAACTCGTGCATGCGCCAGGACAGGGTGAACAACGCAAGGAGTACCAGCAACAGCACAGCCACGCCGAGCAGCACCCAGCCGACGACGCCGTGCTCGTAGACGTACCGCACGGGGTCGCCGTCGTCCTGCGGGCCACCACCGGGGATGAAGAACTCGACGAGCTGGTCCCGCAGGCTGTTCAGCACGTAGCCGAGGATCACGATGAGGAAGATGCCACCCTTGAGCAGCGGCGTCAGCGGGTGCATGCGGTGCCACTCGCCGTCGGTCAGCGGCGCGGCAGCGGCGGCGTTGCCCCGGTGCGGCGGAGCGGGCGGCGGCGGGCCGGGTCGGAAGGTCATGCGGCCCTCCTAGAGCCCGGCGCGGCGGGACTCGGCGAGCTCGACGAGCCGGTCGCGCAGCTCGTCGGCGTCGGCGAAGGGGATGCCGGGGATCCGGACGTTGGTCGACGCGGCCGCCGTGACGAACTTCAGCTCGCTCATGCCGAGCACCCGGTCGAGCGGTCCGCGGTTGACGTCGACGAGCTGCATGCGGCCGTACGGGACGGCGGTGAACCGCTGCCACATCAGGCCGCGCCGGAGGACGAGGTCGTCGTCACGGAGGGCGTACCCGATCGCCCGCACGCGTCGCGGCGTCAGGATCGCCGTCACGAGGGTGACGATCGCGACCGCGATCCCGATCAGCGTCCAGACGGTGCCCGCAGTGCCGGAGAACCCGCCGCTGACGACGCCGATGATGACGCAGCCGGCGGTCACCACGAGCCCGATCACGATCGTCGTGACGAGCTCGGTCCAGACGAGCTTGGGCGACACCCGGGTCCAGGTGGTGCCGGTCAGTCCCAGACCGGGCTCGTCGAGTCGTTCACGCGGCATCGCGGGCCTCCTGCGGTCGGGTCGTGCTGGGCGGTGCGCCGGGTCGTGCCGCCCGGTGTCAGTGCGCCTGCGTCGTGCCGCCCCGGGGGAGGTCGTCGTCGTCATCGTCCCCAGGAGGAGCGATGCACATGCGTTCGGCGACGAGTGCGCACACCGTCAACACGAGTCCACCCCCGACCGCCACGGCGTTCGGCAGGACCGAGCCTAGCGAAGGGAAGGCCGAGCGGGTCAGGAGGTACACGAGCAGGCCCGCGCCGAACCCGCCGAACAGCGAGCCCGCGATGCTCGACGCCTTCGCGAGCACCACGACGCGGATCGCGTAGAGCGGGTCGACGGGGTGCGACCGGGACGCGCCGTCGCGAGCGTGCCGACGGACCGGCCGGGCCATCAGGACCACGGCGATGCCGATGAACGCGAGGGTGACGCCGAGGGGTGTCGCGAGGAACAGCGTCGGTGCCTGCCGCGACGCCAGGACGGCGTCGAGGGCGAAGCCGGCGACCGCCGCGACGACGGCGACGCTGAGCAGGGTGGAGGCGCGGGTGGGCTTCACGAATCGCTCGTCTCTGGCCTGGAGGCGCGGGTCGGCTCGTCGAAGAGGCGCGGCTCGTCGACGCGCTCCGTGTCGTCCCCCACCCGCTCGAGCAGGTCGGCGACGGGCCCGACACCCGGCAGGACGGCGTCCGGGTCGGCGTCGTGCCACGGCGCGAGCACGAACGCCCGCTCGCCGGCGCGCGGGTGCGGCACGGTCAGTGTCACGGTGTCGAGGGACAGGTCGTCGTACGCCACGAGGTCGAGGTCGAGCGTCCGGTCGCCCCAGCGGACCTCGCGCGTGCGGCCGTGGGTGTCCTCGATGCCGTGCAGGGCGTCGAGGAGTTCCTGCGGCTCGAGGTCGGTGTCGACGACCACGACGGCGTTCCGGTACCGGGGCTTCGTCGTGTCCGGGCCGTCGAGCGTGACGGCGACCGACTCGACCTCGCGGCTGGAGGCCACCGGACGCACCCCGGGGAGGGCGACGATCGCGGCGGCGGCGGCGCGCAGGGTGCTCCCCCGGTCGCCGAGGTTGGCGCCGAGGGCGACGACCGCCCGGCTCACTCTTCTTCCTCGACGTCGGACCCGGCGGCACGGACGCCGCCACGGGTCCGGCGGATCGTGATCGACACGTCGGTGAACGGCACCGTGATGGGCGCCTGCGGCTTGTGCACCGTGACCTCGGTCGCCAGGGCCGCACGGTGCGTCAGCACGGCGGCGGCGATGCGCTCGGCGAGGGTCTCGATGAGGTCGACCGGGTCGCGCTCGATCTCGGCGACGACCTGCTCGGCGAGCACGCCGTAGTGCACGGTCTCGTCGAGGTCGTCGGAGCCGGACGCGGCGCGGGCGTCGACCTCGACGGCGACGTCGACCACGAAGTCCTGGCCGTCGGCGCGCTCGTGGTCGAAGACCCCGTGGTGGCCGCGTGCGCGGACCCCGGTCAGTCGGATGGTGTCCCTCACGATCGAGCTGCCCTCCAGGCGTCCCAGACGTCGAGCACGGCACGGGTCGGTGCCGGGTCGTGCACGCGCACACCCCACGCCCCGCGCTCGGCGGAGAGCAGGCTGATGGCGGCGGTGGCGAGGTCGCGCTCCTTCGGGGCAGCGCCGGCAGCGCTGCCGACCCCGTCGAGGAAGCGCTTGCGTGAGGCGGCGACGAGCACCGGCAGGCCGATCGATGCGAACCGTTCGTAGCCCGCCAGGATCTCCCAGTTCTGCACGCCCTGCTTGGCGAAGCCGAGGCCCGGGTCGATGACGACCTGTTCCTGGCGCACCCCGACGACGATGAGCTCGGCGACGCGGAGTTCGACCTCGCGCCGGACCTCGTCGACGGCGTGCACGTACTCGGCGTTGCGGTACATCCGGTCGCTGTGCCCACGCCAGTGCATGACGACGAACCCGGCACCCGTGTCACGGACGACTCGCGCCATGTCGTCGTCGGCCAGCCCACCGGAGACGTCGTTCACGATGGCGGCGCCGAGGTCCACCGAACGCTCGGCGGTCGAGGCGTTCATCGTGTCGACGCTCACCGTGATCCCCTCGGCCACGAGCTGCTGCACGACCGGGAGCACCCGCTGCTGCTCGACCTCGACGGGGACGCGCTCCGACCCCGGCCGGGTCGACTCCCCACCGACGTCGACGATGTCGGCCCCGGCGGCGACGAGTTCCCGGGCGTGCTGCACCGCGGCGTCGTACGCCTGGTGCAGACCGCCGTCGCTGAAGGAGTCCGGCGTGACGTTGAGGATCCCCATCACCCGGGTCCGGTCGTCGGCCGGCGCACCGTGGTCACGGTCGCGCCGCCGACCGGTCACGATCTCCGGCACCGGTGCTGGTGCCCGGAGGTCGATCGCGACCGTCGGCGGCTCGGCTGCTGCGGCCCGCGCCTGGCTCACCTCGGCGAGCCGACGCGAGCGCCTCGTCGGCAGGTCCGTCATGCCGGCCTACGCGGGGGCGATACCCGGGTTGCCGAAGGGACGGCGACGGGGCTTCGACGACTCGTGGTCGGACTGCTCGGACGCGGTCGAGGCGGCCTTGCCCGGCACCTCGATGGCGGGCAGGTTGCTCACCGGACGCTTGTCGCTGGACAGCCACTGCGGCCGCTCCGGCAGCTTGCGGACGTCCTTGAAGATCTCGACAAGCTCCGGGGCGTCGAGCGTCTCCTTCTCGAGGAGCTCGCCGGCCAGACGGTCGAGGATGTCGCGGTTGTCGTTGAGCACCTGGTAGGCCTCGTCGTGCGCGGCCTCGAGCAGGGCACGGGTCTCGGCGTCGACCGTCTCGGCGATGTTCTCCGAGTAGTCGCGGCTGGTCCCGCCGCTCATGTCGCGACCGACGAACGGCTCGCTCGACCCGGAGCCGAGCTTGACGGACCCGACGGCACGGCTCATGCCGTACTCGGTGACCATCTTGCGCGCGGTGCCGGTGGCCTTCTCGATGTCGTTCGACGCACCCGTGGTCGGGTCGTGGAAGACGATCTCCTCGGCGACGCGACCACCCATGGCGTAGGTGAGCTGGTCGAGCAGTTCGTTGCGGGTGACGGAGTACTTGTCCTCGAGCGGGAGCACCATCGTGTAGCCGAGGGCGCGGCCGCGCGGGAGGATCGTGATCTTCGTCACCGGGTCGGTGTGGCGCATGGCAGCAGCCGCGAGGGCGTGACCGCCCTCGTGGTAGGCCGTGATGAGGCGTTCCTGGTCGGACATGATGCGCGTGCGGCGCTGCGGTCCGGCCATGACGCGGTCGACGGCTTCGTCGAGGGCGCGGTTGTCGATGAGCTGCGCGTTCGAGCGGGCCGTCAGGAGCGCGGCCTCGTTCAGGACGTTCGCCAGGTCGGCGCCGGTGAAGCCCGGCGTCTTGCGGGCGAGCAGCTCGAGGTCGACGCTCGCGGCGAGCGGCTTGCCCTTCGCGTGCACCTCGAGGATCTGCTGGCGGCCGGCGAGGCCCGGGGCGTCGACGCCGATCTGGCGGTCGAAGCGACCGGGGCGGAGGAGCGCCGGGTCGAGGACGTCGGGACGGTTCGTCGCCGCGATGAGGATCACGTTGGTCTTGCCGTCGAAGCCGTCCATCTCGACGAGGAGCTGGTTCAGCGTCTGCTCGCGCTCGTCGTTGCCGCCGCCGATGCCGGCGCCACGGTGACGACCCACGGCGTCGATCTCGTCGATGAAGACGATGGCGGGCGAGTTCTGCTTCGCCTGCTCGAAGAGGTCGCGGACACGGCTCGCGCCGACACCGACGAACATCTCGACGAAGTCCGAACCGGAGATCGAGTAGAACGGGACGCCCGCCTCACCGGCGACGGCTCGGGCGAGCAGCGTCTTGCCGGTACCGGGAGGGCCGTACAGCAGCACGCCCTTCGGGATCTTGGCGCCGACGGCCTGGAACTTCGCCGGCTCCTTGAGGAACTCCTTGATCTCCTGGAGCTCCTCGATCGCCTCGTCGGCGCCCGCGACGTCGGCGAAGCTGACCTGCGGGTTCTCCTTGTTGTTCATCTTCGCCCGGGACTTGCCGAACTGCATGACCTTCGAGCCGCCGCCCTGGGCGTTGGCGAGGAGGAACCAGAACAGGGCACCGATGATGAGGAACGGCAGGAGGATGCCGAGCAGCGAGAGGAACCAGTTCGACTGCTGGACGGTGTCGTTGTAGCCCTTCGGCAGGTTCGCGTCGTTGACGGCCTGGATGACCTCTTCACCGCGCGGCGTCGAGTAGTAGAACTGCTCGTGCGCGTTGCCGTCCTTCAGGGTGAGGTCGACGCGCTGCTCGGTGGAGTTCACCACCACGGAGGAGACCTTGCCGTCGGAGAGCTGCTGGAGGCCCTTCTGCGTGTCGATCTGCTGCGTGCCGGACTGGCTGATGACAGCCCATCCGATCCAGATCCCCACGATCGCGATCAGCACGTAGATGTACGGCCCGCGAAGGATGCGCTTGAAGTCCATGTGATCCGGGCAGAGCGCCCGACACCTTTCTCTGCCGAAGTTGCGTGCTGATCAGCATACGGCTGCGATTCTGTGGCGAGAATGGGTGTCCTCTGCGGGCGAACTCCACCCGCCGCCAGGATCAGCTGTAGACGTGCGGTGCGAGCACCCCGACCCCGCGCAGGTTGCGGTAGCGCTCGTCGTAGTCCAGCCCGTAGCCGACCACGAACGCGTCCGGGATGTCGAAACCGACGTACTTCACGTCGACCTCGACCTTGGCCGCCTCGGGCTTGCGCAGCAGTGCGACGATCTCGACGCTCGCCGCCCCTCGGGACTCGAGGTTCTGCTTGAGCCACGACAGCGTCAGACCGGAGTCGATGATGTCCTCGACGATGAGGACGTCCCGCCCGTGCAGGTCGGTGTCGAGGTCCTTGAGGATGCGGACCACGCCGGACGACTTCGTGCCGGAGCCGTACGACGACACCGCCATCCAGTCCATGCGCGCCTGCATCTTGAGGTGGCGCGAGAAGTCCGCCATCACCATCACGGCACCCTTGAGGACACCGACGAGCAGTGGGTCGCGCCCCGCGTAGTCGGCGTCGACCACCGCGGCGAGCTCGGCGAGCTTGTCGTCGATCTGCTCGGGGGTGAAGAGGACTTCGGACAGGTCTGCCTGGACGTCGGAGAGTTCCACCACCCCAGCCTAACCGGCGGTGAAGGCCAGACGGTCGCCCGATCGCGACGCCTGCACGCCCGGCAGGTCGATCGGCCCCTGCCCGCTCCAGTCGGTGACCAGGCGGCACACCTCGAGCGTCTGCACGCGGGACAGCGTCACGCCGAACTCGCTCTCCACCGCCAGCCGCACGAGCCGCTGCCGGAGGGCCGGCGGGTTCGCCGCGAGCTCCCGCACGGACAGCGAGATGCCGGCCTCGGAGTGCTCGGCGAGGTCCTCGGCCATCTCCTCGGCGAAGTGGTCGAGCGCGGCCGAGTCCTCGCGGAGCTGGTCGGCGGTGCGGGCGAGGGCCTCGGGCACGCCGGCGCCGAGTTCGCGTTCGAGCGCGGGCAGGAGCACGTTCCGGACGCGGACGCGCGCGAAGGCCGGGTCCGCGTTCTGCGGGTCGTCCCACGGGGCGAGTCCGGCGGCGGCGCACGCCTGCCGCGTCGTGTGGCGACGGACGCCGAGGAGCGGCCGCCCGTAGGCCGGCCCCGCCTCGCGCCGCGTCAACGGCGCCATGCCGGACAGCGAGTCCGGCCCGCTCCCGCGGGCGAGGCCGAGCAGCACGGACTCGGCCTGGTCGTCCAGCGTGTGTCCGAACAGCACGAGGGGTGACCCGACGTCGGACGCGACGAGCGCGATCGACGCGTGCCGCGCCTCCCGAGCCGCCGCTTCGGGACCGCCCGTGGAACCGACGGCGACACGACGGACGGTCACCGGTTCGAGTCCCAGCTCGGACGCCTGCCTGGAGGCGCGGCTCGCCACCGCCTCGGACCCCGCCTGGAGCGCGTGGTCGACGACCACTGCCCCGGCTCGCAGGTCCTGCTTGGGCGCCTCGAACGCGGTGGCCGCGGCGAGCGCGAGCGAGTCCGGTCCGCCGCTCAGCGCGACGAGCACGAGGTCTCCGGGGCGCACCGTGCCCTCGTCGAGCGCCTGCGCGAGCAGGGAGCGCACCGCGCGACGGGTGTCGGCGACCGCAGGGTCGAGCCGGGGACGCGGAGTGTTCACCCGGTAACGTTAGCCGCGCTTTCTTCCCGCACATCAGACCAGGAGCGCAACATGGCCGCGTACGACGTCGTCGTCGAGATCCCCAAGGGCAGCCGCAACAAGTACGAGGTGGACCACGAGACCGGTCGCGTGTACCTCGACCGCGTGCTGTTCACCTCGTTCGTGTACCCGACCGACTACGGGTTCTTCGAGAAGACCCTGGCCGACGACGGTGACCCCGTGGACGCGCTGCTGCTCCTCGAGTACCCGACGTTCCCCGGTGTGGGCGTCAAGGTCCGCCCGGTCGGCGTCTTCAAGATGAGCGACGAGGCCGGCAACGACGCGAAGGTCCTCGTGGTCCCCGCGAAGGACCCGCGCTGGGCGCACATCCAGGACATCTCGGACGTCGACGAGCAGACGAAGGCCGAGATCGCGCACTTCTTCGAGCGCTACAAGGACCTCGAGCCGAACAAGTGGGTCAAGGCCGAGGGCTGGGGCGACGCCGCCGAGGCCGAGGCGATCGTCACGGCCGGCCAGGCCGCGTACGTGCCCGCCGGTCACTGACGCTCCCGGTCCCGTTCCGGCTCGACCGGGACTGCACCGCCTGACGACGAGTGCGCACGATCCCTCGTGCGCACTCGTCGTTCTTGCGTGCGGCTAGAGCGAACCGCTCGGCCGTGCGACGTAGGGCAGCAGCTGGCCCGGGGTCCAGATCGCGCGCTCGAGCACGCCGCGCTGCGGGTTCGCCGCCTCGACCATCATGCCGTTGCCGGTGTAGATCGAGTCGTGGTACGCCTCGTTGACGGTGCCGTTGTACGAGTAGAAGAGGATGTCGCCGGGCTGCCGCTGCGACATCGGCACGAGGCGCCCGATCGACTTGAAGTAGTTGTACTGCCAGACGACGTTGTGCCCACCGGTGGCGATGCCCTGCGAGCTGTACGCCATCATCACGAGGCCGGAGCAGTCCCACGTGTTCGGGCCCGCACCGCCGAACTGGTACGCGTCGCCGATCTGTGCGCGGGCGTAGGCGATCGCGCCGGCTGCCTTCGAGGGGGTGCTCGGTGCGGTCGGGGTCGTCGGGGTGGTGGGCGTGCTCGGCTTCGACGGTGTGGTCGGAGTGGTCGGGGTGCTCGGCTTCGACGGAGTGGTCGGGGTGCTCGGCTTCGACGGTGTGGTCGGGGTGCTGGGCTTGGTGCCGCCTGAGCTGCTGCCGCCGCCGCCGGTGCTCGGCTGGGTGCTCGTGCCGCCGCCCGTGCTCGGCGTGCTGCTCGCGGCGCCCCCACCCGAGCCGGAGCCGGTGCCGGTGCCCGCGGCCGCGGTCGCCCCGGAGCCACCGGTGGTCGACGCGAGCTGCGCCTCCGCCCGCTTCGCCTGCTGCGCGGTCCAGTAGGCGGCCTCGGTGGCGACGCTCGTGCCCTTGAGGTACGCGAGCTGCTGCAGCACCTCGTCCTGCTGGTCCTGCTCCCGCTGCACGCGTGCCTGCGCCGACGCCGCGGTGTCGTTCGCCTCGGCGAGGGCGGCCTTCGTCGTGTCCGTCGCCTTCGCGAGGGCCTTCGTCGCGGCGGACTGCTGCGCGGCGATCGCGTCGACGGTGTTCTGGTCCGCCTGGGCCTGGGCGAGGACGGTCGCGGACCGCTCGGACAGGTGCGACATCGTGCCGACCCGGTAGAGCAGGTCCTTCGAGTCCCGCGAGTCGATGAGCATCGCCGCGGACAGGTCCCCGCCGCCGGTGCGCGACAGCTCGACCACGAGGCCGGCGACCTGCTGCGCGGAGGCGTCCGCCGTCCGCTCCGCCCGCTTCGACTGCGCGGTGAGGTCGTCCAAGGTCGCCTGCGCGTCCTGCTGCCGCGACGACGCGAGGGCGTACGTCTGACCGGCCTGGAGCTCGGCGACCTGTGCGCTGTCGGCAGCGTCCTGCAAGGTCTGCAGCCGGGTGCTCAGCTCGTCGACGGTGGACTGGGCCTCGGCGGTGTCCGCCTTCGCCGCTCGCACGTCGTCCCAGCTCGGGGCGGACGGTGCCGCCTGGGCCGGGCCGGCGACCACGACGGAGAGACCGATCCCGAGGACGGCCACCACCGCGATCCCACAGGACAGGGTGCGAGCGGAGTGCTTCACGGCGTTCAGGGCCTTTCGGGCGCGCACACGGTCATACCGAGATCCCCCGCGCTGCCATGAAGGGGACCGGGTCGACGGCGGAACCGTTCACCCGGGTCTCGAAGTGGAGGTGGCAACCCGTCGACCACCCGGTCGAACCGACCTTGGCGATCTGCTGCCCGGCGGTGACGTGCTGGCCGACCGACACGAGCGTGCCGCCGTCGACGATGTGCCCGTACGCGGTCGAGATGCCGCCGCCGTTGTCGAGCACGACCTCGTTGCCGTAGCCGCCGCCGTTCGCCGCGAACGTCACCGTGCCGGACGCCGCCGCGTAGATCGGGGCGTAGCAGGCGGGAGCGAGGTCGACGCCGGCGTGCAGGGCGTAGTTCTTCGTGTACGGGTCGAGTCGGTAGCCGAACGGGCTCGTCTGGTACCCGCCGGTCGGGCGGACCCAGCCGGACGAGTTCGGCGAACCGCCACCGGTCCCGCCCTGGCTCGTCGCCGCGGCCTTCGCTGCCGCTGCCGCGATGCGGGCCAGCCGGGCCTTCTCCACCTGGACGCCCTTGTTGTAGCGCGCCTCGACGTTCTGCTCGCTCGTGGTGAGCAGGGTGAGCTGCGCCTCGAGTCGCTCCTTGTTGTCCGCCTGGGCATCCACGGAGGACTGCGCCTGGTCGGCCGCGGTCTGTGCGGCCTGCATCTTCTGCTGTGCCTCGTCGGCGAGGTCGCCGAGGGCCTCCTTGGCGCGGTCCGCCTTGTCGGCGAGGCCCTGGGCCACACCGCGGTCCTGGGACGCCTGCGCGTAGATGCCGTCGGCCTGTTCGCTGAGCTTCGACATCGCACCGAGCTCGTACAGCAGGTCACCCGACTTCGTGGGGTGCGTGAGGATGTCGGTCGTCACGTCGTTCGCGCTCGCCCGCCCGAGCTGCGCCGCGAGCTGACCGGCCTGCGCCTCGGACGCGGTCGCGGTCTTCTCGGCGTCGTCCGCCTGGGACTGCAGCTTCTTCTGGGTCAGCGTCGCGTCGTCGTACTTCGTCTGCGCGGTCTGGTAGGCCGTCCCGGCGGCCTCGGCGGACTTCTGCGCCGCGGAGGCCTTCGCCGTGAGGTCGGCGATGAGCCCCTTGATCTGCGTCACCTTCGCCTGCTGGGCCGACTTCGACGCCTTGGCCTTCTCGACGTCCGACCAGCTCGGGTACGACGCCGCACTGGCCGAGGTCACCGGGGCGAGGGCCGCGAGGGTGCCGGCGGTCAGCGCGACGGCGACCGCGGCGGCGATGAAGCGGCGGCGGGGACGGGGGCGGAGTGAGAGCGATGGTGAGGTCGACATACATCTCGATTTCGTAACAGCGCGGCAAGGCTCACGCACGTAACACTGTTAACAAGCGCAACAGTAACAACAGGTGTCGCACCCGCACACCCCCTCGCACGAGGGGCACGGGACCGACGACGATGGTCGCATCGGAACATCGACAGCACGAATCGGGGCCTGGTGCCCCACGGTGAGTGAAGCCCTGCGCCCGGGCGGCGACACCGCGACACGCCGGGGATTCCGCGGTGGAGCGGCTCGATTTGTGAATCCCAGGAGGCATCCGTATGCTTGTCCATCGGTAGCGCGAAGCACCGCTTGCGGCCCTATCGTTTAGTGGCCTAGGACACCGCCCTTTCACGGCGGCAGCACGGGTTCGAATCCCGTTGGGGTCACTCCTCGCAGAGTGAGCAAGCAAGCAGAGCACTACCGAACAACACAACACAACATGGCCCTGTAGCGCAGTTGGTTAGCGTGCCGCCCTGTCACGGCGGAGGTCGCGGGTTCAAGTCCCGTCAGGGTCGCCACGGCTGGATAGCTCAGTTGGTAGAGCGTTCGACTGAAAATCGAAAGGTCCACGGATCGATGCCGTGTCCAGCCACGGTGAAAGGCCCCCTACTCCGGTAGGGGGCCTTTTTGCGTTGGTCGGGACGCGACCACGTCCAGGAGGCGCGGTGCGGGTCAGACCCGCACCGCGCCTCCTGGGACGGGCACCTACGCCTCGCGCGTCTTCGGGCTGCTCTCCTCGGTCTTCGCCGGGTCGCGTTCGACCACCGAGCCGAGGGCATCGTCGATGCGGGACAGCAGCTCCGCGGGGATCGTCACCCCGGCAGCGCCGGCGTTGTCGTGCACCTGCTCCGGGCGCGAGGCGCCGATGATCGCGGACGCCACGTTCCGGTTCTGCAGCACCCAGGCGACCGCGAGCTGCGCCATCGACAGGTCCAGCTCGTCGGCGATCGGCTTGAGGTCCTGCACGGCGGACAGCACCTCGTCGCGCATGAACCGCCCGATCATCTTCGCGCCGCCCTTGTCGTCGGTGGCGCGGGAGCCCTCGGGCAGCGGCTGACCGGGCTGGTACTTCCCCGTCAGCACACCCTGCGCGATCGGGGACCAGACGATCTGCGAGATGCCGAGCTCCTCGGACGTCGGGACGACCTCGCCCTCGATGACCCGCCAGAGCGCCGAGTACTGCGGCTGGTTCGAGATGAGCTGGACGCCGAGGTCGTCGGCGATCTCGTGTCCCGCGCGGAGCTGCTCCGCCGTCCACTCGCTCACGCCGATGTAGAGCGCCTTGCCCTGCCGGACGACGTCGGCGAACGCCATCATCGTCTCCTCGAGCGGGGTCTCGTAGTCGAACCGGTGTGCCTGGTAGAGGTCGACGTAGTCGGTCTGCAGCCGCTCGAGCGAACCGTTGATCGACTCGAGGATGTGCTTGCGGCTCAGGCCGGTGTCGTTGTGCCCCTTGGGTCCGGTCGGCCCGAACACCTTCGTGGCGATCTCGAGGGACTGGCGTCGCTCCCCCTTCAGCGCCTCGCCGAGGACGGTCTCGGCACCGGTGTTGGCGTAGACGTCGGCGGTGTCGAACGTCGAGATGCCGACGTCGAGCGCTGCCCGGACGCAGGCGATCGCCGCGTCGTTCTCGACCTGGGAGGCGTGGGTGAGCCAGTTGCCGTAGGTGATCTCGGAGACCTTGAGGCCCGAGTTGCCGAGGTAGCGGTACTCCATGTGCGTGTCACTCCTGTCGTGGCCGCGTCGGTGCGGCTCCGTCGGCGACGGTAGTCCTCGGGACCTCCGTGCAAGCCGGTGACTGTACGCTGATGTTTCAGGAGCGACGGGCAAAGACGAAACCCCGGCGATGTGGCCTGGGCCAGTGATCGTTCCGGGGTCTTCGTGGACAACGGTAGCAGGCCGCGCAGGCCGCGCAGGCGGCGGTGTGGGCGGCGGACACCACCTCGCTCCGAGCCGTGCTCCGCGCCCGTCCCGACGGGTAGGTGCAGGATCGGAAGGGTTGCGGTGCAGTGGTGCACCGCCGGGAGCGAAGGAGCGTCCATGTCGGGAGCCAGCGTGCTGTTCATCGGCGGCAGCGGGGTGATCAGCGCCTCCTGTGTCCGCGAAGCCGTCGAGCAGGGGTTCGACGTCACCGTGCTCAACCGGGGGACCACCGGGGGCAGGCCGATCCCGGAGGGTGTGACGCGCCTCCAGGCCGACGTCTCGGACCGGAGCGCCCTGGCGGAGGTGGTCGGCGACCGCCACTGGGACGTCGTCGTGAACTGGATCGCCTTCACGCCGGACCAGGTGCAGGCCGACGTCGACTTCTTCGCCGGGCGGACCAGGCAGTACGTGTTCATCAGTTCCGCCTCGGCGTACCAGACCCCGGCGACGCACCTGCCGATCACGGAGTCGACGCCACTGAAGAACCCGTACTGGCAGTACTCGCGGGACAAGATCGCGTGCGAGGAGCTGCTGATGACGGCGTACCGGGAGCAGGACTTCCCGGTGACGATCATCCGGCCGTCGCACACCTACGACGAGACGAAGCTCCCGCTGACGGGCGGCTGGACCGCGGTCGCACGGATGCGGGCCGGCAAGCCGATCATCATCACGGGCGACGGCAGCTCGCTGTGGACGATCACCCACAGCCGGGACTTCGCGGTCGGGTTCACGGGGCTGCTCGACCGCGCCGAGGCGATCGGCGAGGCGTTCACGATCACGAGCGACGAGGCGCCGACCTGGAACCAGATCGCGCACGAGATCGCCGCGGCAGCAGGCGTCGAAGACCTGCGGATCGTGCACGTGCCGGCGGATGCGATCAACGCCGTTGACCCCGAGTGGGGTGCGGCGCTCCTCGGCGACAAGGCGAACAGTTCGGTGTTCGACAACAGCAAGGTGCGGTCGCTCGTGCCGTGGTACCGGCCGCGGACGCCCTACCGGCAGGGCGTGCGCGAGGTCATCGCCTGGTACGAGGCGAACCCCGACGCGCAGGTCGTCGACGAGCGGCTCGACGCCCTGATGGACGAGCTGGCGGCGCGCTGGGCGGTGTGAGCCGCGGCGCGCTGCGGCGCGCTGCGCCCGGCGCCGCCGCGTTGGGTGAGCAGAAATGGTCGGGTCGCCCGAGGGCACCCGACCATTTCTGCTCACGAAGTGAGCGCGGAGTTCAGAAGCGAGCGCGGAGCTCAGGCTCGCGCGCGCAACACCTCGGCGAGGGCGCCGATCGCCAGGCGCACCTCGTCGTCGGTCACGACGAGCGGCGGCGCGAAGCGGATCGTCGACCCGTGCGTGTCCTTCACGAGCACCCCACGGTCGGCGAGGTCCTGCGCGATCTGCTTGCCCGTACCGAGCGCGGGGTCGATGTCGATCCCCGCCCAGAGCCCGGCGACCCGGTGCGAGACGACCCCGGAGCCGACCAGGTCGTCGAGCAGCCCGCGGAGCAGCGGTTCACCCTCGAGCGCCCGCTGCTGGAACGTGCCCTCGTCGAGCATCGCCACGACCTCGGAGCCGACGGCCGCCGCGAGCGGGTTCCCGCCGAAGGTCGACCCGTGCTCGCCCGGACGCAGGACGCCCAGCACGTCACGCCGACCGACCACGGCGGACACGGGGACGATCCCGCCGCCGAGCGCCTTGCCGAGCGTGATGAGGTCCGGGCGGACCCCGACGCGCTGCACGGCGAGGGTGTGGCCGGTGCGACCGAGCCCGGACTGGATCTCGTCAGCGACGAGGAGTGCGCCGAACTCGTCGCAGATCGCCCGGACGTCCGGCAGGTAGGACGGAGGCGGGATGACGACCCCGCCCTCGCCCTGGATCGGCTCGAGCAGCACCGCGACGACGGTCTCGTCCATCGCCTCGCGCAGGGCAGCGGCATCGCCGTAGGGCACGGTGCGGAAACCGGGCGTGAACGGCCCGAAGTCGTCGTGCGCCGACGGGTCGTCCGAGAACGAGATGATCGTCGTGGTGCGACCGTGGAAGTTCCCCGAGGCGACGATGATCGTGGCGCACTCGGCGGGGACGCCCTTGACGCGGTAGCCCCAGGCACGGGAGACCTTGATCGCGGACTCCACCGCCTCGGCACCGGTGTTCATCGGCAGGACCATGTCGGTCTCGGTCAACGCGGCGAGCGCCGAGGCGAACGGCCCGAGCTGGTCGTTCACGAACGCGCGCGAGGTCAGCGTGACCCGGTCGAGCTGCGCCCGCGCGGCGTCGAGCAGCCGCGGGTTGCCGTGACCGAAGTTCACGGCGGAGTAGGCGGCGAGGCCGTCCAGGTAGCGCTTGCCGTCGACGTCCGTGACCCACGCGCCGTCGCCCGATGCGATGACGACGGGCAGCGGGCTGTAGTTGTGGGCGAGGGAGCGTTCCTCGACGGCGAGCGCCGCAGCGGTCCGCGAACCGAGCGACGAGGCCGTCATCGCGCGACCGAGGTGCCGGTGCCGACGGGGTGCAGGTCGAGCGTGCAGCACTTCACGCCGCCGCCGCCGAGCAGCAGCTCGGACAGGTCGACGCCGATCGGGTTGTAGCCCTTCTCGCGGAGCTGCGACGCGAACGTGGTGGCGCGCGAGGCGATCACGACGTTGTACCCGTCGGAGTAGGAGTTCAGGCCGAGGATCGCGGCGTCCTCCTCGGTGGCGATGATCGCGTCCGGGAAGCGCTCGCGCAGGATCGCCAGCGACGGCTCGTCGAAGGCGCTCTCGAGGTAGGCGATGTTCGACGTGCCGTCCGCGGCGGGCTCCGGGTCGAGGACCGCGATCGCCGTGTCGAGGTGGTAGAAGTTCGGGTTGATGAGCTTCAGGGTGACGACCTCGCGGCCGTAGATCCGCGCGAGCTCCTCGTGCGAGGTGCTGTCCGAGCGGAAGCCCGTGCCGGCGAAGATGGTGTTCCCGATGAGCAGGAAGTCGCCCTCGCCCTCGTTCGTCTCCTCGGGCTCGGCGACGGTCAGGCCCGCGCTGCGGAACCAGTCCATGTACGCCGGACCCTCGGGCTGACGCTCGGGGTACTGGAACTTCGCGCCGTACGCGACGCCGTCGAGCACGAACCCGCCGTTGGCCGCGTAGACCATGTCCGGCAGGCCCTCGATCGGCTCGATGTACGAGATGTCGAAGCCGAGCTGCTCGTAGACGTCCACGAGGGACTGCCACTGCTCGACGGCCTTCGACGTGTCGGTCGGGTCCTCGGGGTGCATCCACGGGTTGATCCGGTAGCTGACCGTGTAGTGCGTCGGCTTGCACATCAGGATCGTCCGCTTGGTGGCGGTACGGGCCGGTGCATCGGTGGTCGAGGGTGCGGTGTTCGACATCAGTCCTCCTGAGAAGGGACCGGGGCCCGAGCCTGCCAGGAACCGAAACGGAACGAAGGAGATGTGCTCCGGCGAGATGCAGGCTCACTCGCCGTAGCGGACCAGGTCGACGCCACGTCGATCCTGACACAGACCGTCCGGCAAGTGCAGTACCGGGAGCGAAGCGCCGTGGCACCCGTTCGGGTGACGCACGTTTCGTGCGCAGAACCCACCGGGCGTGCAAGAAGTCCGCGTACCATGGGTGCAATGGATTCGCTCGACCACCGCATCCTGGATCAACTCCGGGAGAACGCCCGCGCCGGCTACGGCGACATCGGGTCGGTGGTCGGACTCTCGGCCTCCGCCGTGAAGCGTCGCGTCGACCGGCTGGTGGGCGACGGCGTGATCCAGGGCTTCACGATCAAGGTCGACCCCGCCGTCGAGGACCGCGGCACCGAGGCCTGGGTGGAGCTCTACTGCCGCGGCACGGTCTCCCCCGACGAGCTCCGCACCCTGCTCGACAGTGTGCCGGAGGTCATCGACGCCGGCACCGTCACGGGCAGCGCCGACGCCGTCGTGCACATGCGCTCGAAGGACCTCTCCGCGCTCGAGGAAGCCCTCGACAAGGTCCGCCTGGCACCCCAGGTGGACCACACGCGGTCCGCGATCGTGCTCTCCAAGCTGGTCAGTCGCGAGACCGCGTAACGTCCCGCACATGCGACGGATGTGGGCCGGGAGGCGCGGATCGCCTCCCACGGGTTCGCGCACGGCCCGCCGTCTGGTCACCGCTGCGAGCGTCGCCTACGTCGCGAACTGCGCCTGGGGCACCGCCGTCGCCGTGCGGCTCATCCGGACGAGGAAGCTGCGCGTCGTCCACCACGGCCTGTTCGTCGTGACCGCCACGCTGACCGGTGTCGCGGCGACCACCCCGGTCTGGACGCGAAGCCGATCGGCGCTCTTCCTGCTCCCGGCGCTCGTGCCGCTCGCGGTCGCACCACGCACGAACCCGCGCTCCGGAGCACACTGGCAAGTCGCGGTCGCCGCGGCGCCGTCCTACCTGGGGGCGCTGCTCGCGGGCCGCCGAGCAGAGAGGTGAGCAGTGGAGCTCTTCGAGGCGATCAGACGCCGGCGGACCACCAACGGACCGTTCCTCCCCGACCCCGTGTCGCCCGAGCACCAACGGCTGCTCATGGAGCTGGCCGGCCGGGCACCGTCGCAGCTCAACAGCCAGCCGTGGCGGTTCGTCCTCGTCGAGGAGCGCGACACGATCGACCGCGTCGCCGAGATCAGCGGCTCGTCGATGACCCGGACCATGGCCGAGGGGACGTTCTTCGAGCGGTACAAGCCGTACTTCCGGTTCTCCCAGGCCGAGATGGACGAGCGGCGTGACGGCATGCTGTTCGACAAGCTCCCCGGACCGCTCAAGCCCTTCACGAAGCAGGTGTTCACGAAGCGCGGGCAGCTGCTCATGAACACACTGCGGGTGCCGCACACCCTCGGTGAGGAGAACCGGAAGCTCGTCGCCGGGTCGCCGCTGCTGCTCGGCGTGCTGCTCGACCGGCACGAGTACCGGAAGGAGGAGCTCTCGGGCTTCTACTCGGTGTTCAGCATGGGTGCGGCGATGGAGAACATCTGGCTCGCCACCACCGAGCTCGGCCTCGGCATCCAGTTCGTGTCCTTCCCGATGGAGACCCCCGGGGCGTGGGAGGAGATCGAGGGACTGCTCCACGTCCCCGAGTCGCTCGAGCTGATGGCCGTCTACCGGATCGGCTACCTGCCGCCCGAACGCCGGCGTCCCGCGATCGACTGGACGTCGAGCGAGCGCAAGCGGCCGTCGCAGTACGTGTTCCGCGGGACCTGCGACACCCCGCAGCAGGGGTGGGACGACGCGCCCGTGGCGGGGCACATCGCCCCGGAGGCGACCACCTCGTGACCGCGGCCGTGCCCGCCGGGGGCGAACCGCGCCTCCAGGCCGTCGCCCCCGGACTGAACGGACGCCCCTGGATCTCGCAGGACTGGCTCGACGTCGTCTTCGTGCACTGGCGCGTCGACGTCTCGGCGGTGGCGCCACTGCTCCCCGCCGGGACCCGGCCGGACACCCTCACTGCGGACGGCACCGACGACGGGGCGACCACGTGGGTCGGCCTCATCGCGTTCCGGTTCGAGGACACCCGGTTCCCGCCGATCTCGACGGGGAGGATCGGGGACTTCGTCGAGGTGAACGTCCGCGTCTACACGATCGACGACGAAGGGCGGCACGGTGTGGTGTTCCTGTCGCTCGACGCCGGCAAGCTCCTGCCGACGATCGGCGCGCGCGTCGCGACCGGTCTGCCGTACTGGTGGGCCGATGCCGAGACGCGGAACGGCGACGGCCGCGTCGGGTACGCGATGCGACGACACGGGACGCACCTGCGGTCCCTCGTCGAAGTGCGGGTCGGTGCGGAGGTGACCGAGCCGACGGCCCTCGAGACCTTCCTGACCGCACGGTGGGGCATGCACGTGCACCGAGCCGGCCGGACCCGGTTCTGGCCGAACGAGCACGAGCCGTGGCCGCTCCACCGGGCCTCGGTCGTGTCGCTGCGAGACGACCTGATCGGTGCGGCCGGACTCCCGTTCGGCCTGGCCTCGCTCGAACCGGACTCGGTGCTCTACTCGCCCGGGGTCACGACGCGCTTCGGTCTGGGGCGCTGAGGAACGCCCTGCTCAGACGTGAGCGGTCAACCTGCGGTCCGCCGAGGAACCGGCCTTCTCGGCCGCAGCCGATCGCCGGGCCAAGCGGCCGAGCTGGAGGAACCCCCACGCACAGACACACGCGATCGACACGTCCCGGACGGTGAGGACCCCGACCATCCACGGTGACACCTCGAGGATGAAGCGGTAGCCCCAGACGACCACGTGGGTGGAGAACGCACAGACCAGGATCGACACGACCGGAACCGCGAGGTGTCGGCCGAGCCAGGTGATGCAGAGCCACGCGGCCGGCACGAAGAGCCAGATCGTGAACTGCGGTGACCCGACCTTGTTCGTCAACAGGAGGCCGGACACGACCACCGTGGCGAGGACGGGCGCGATCCTCGCGTCCGAACCGAGTCGGCGCACAGCGATCGCAGCCAGCAGGACCGCGGCCACCACGATGACGAGCATGAGCGGCGTCGAGGCCGATGCGAGCGAGTCGGCCCCGGTGCCGCTGACCTGCCACGTCCCGATTGCGCGGTCGTGGTGGATCGTCGCGTCCCCCACTCCGAATGCACCCTGCCACATGTGGAAGACGGCGAGCGGCGCCTCGATCTGCAGGCCGCGCTCCACCTGGACGCCGGCGAAACCGAGGACGTGACGGCCACCGCCGAGGACTGTCTGGAGGACCACGATGACGGTGGACACGATCACGGCAGTGATCGCGATGGCCTTCCGCCGACGGTCCGCGATGACGAGCGCGGCGAGGAGGGCCGCCGGCCACACCTTCACCCAGACGCCGACGGTGAAGAGTGCCGAGGCGATCGCAGGATGCCGCCCGATGACGGCGACACCCACCAGACCCAGGGCGGCGGTCACGGCGTCGATCCGACCGAGGGCGATCGGGCCGAGCAGGGCGAGGGCGAGCAGCCACCCCCACGCGAGTGAGTAGCCCACGACACGGAACCGCCACAGCGCGACGAGGACCGCTGCGTGGAGCGCGACCACCACGACGAGCCACATCGCGACGAAGCCCACCCCACCACCGCCGAGCGACGCCAGGAGCATGGGCACGAGCGCCACGACCGGGTACACCCAGTCCGAACCGATCGCGGGAAGCGATCCGAGATCGTGAGCACTGCCGAGCCATCGTTGGTAGACCTCGAGATCGTAGAAGGCGAGTCCCTCCTTGATGCCGAGCATGATGACGATGGCATGGACGAGGACGAACGCGGCAGCGAGCGCCCATCGCTCGTGCTGCTGGACGAAGCGGGTTGCGTGCATCTCAATATTCTACATTTTGTTATGTATATCCACAATCGTGACTGGGGCCCGGAGAGTCGGACAAAGCAGTCACTCGATGTCGGTGGCCTTCGATGCAGCCCGCCAGTGCAGCACCGCGAGGATGACGGTGAGCGGGACGATCACGATGCTCCACCCGACCCACCGCGACGAGTACGTCTGGTCGACGGCCGGGACCGTCAACGCCACGACCGCGAACACGGTCGAGGCCACCGCGACACCGGCGACCGCCACGGAACGGCCCCGCAGCTCGAACCGCGTCGGCTCGAACCGTCGCGCGGACCGGAGGCCGATCTCGACGGCCCCCAGCCCGAACAGGAGGACCTGTGCCCCCACCGCGAGCGCGAACACCGCCAGGCAGACCCCGGCAGCGCCCCACGCGGCGACGCGCGTGCGGTGCAGGCGCCGCGCGGCTGCCCGACTCGGGTACCAGTACGCCCGCCGTCCGACGGCTGCGAGCACGACCGCGCCGGCCAGCACGACCACGCTGACGACGATCGCCACGGGCAGCGCCGCGCGCTGCAGCCAGATGCCGATCGCCAGGACGGCCAACGCGCCGACCACCTGTGCCCCCGGAGGCCCCCACCACTGTTCAGGGAGGATCGGCGTCCGTCGGACCCAGCGCGGCTCCGGATCCGTGTCCGGCCCGGTCGGCACGGAGTCGTCTCTTGGGTCCACACCGCCATCATGGCCGGTCGGTGCGGCCCTCGTCGCGCCGGGGGACAGCGGCTGAGTGGTGCACGGTCGACCGCAAGTACAAGGGAGCCATGACTCGAGTGGCAGTGGTGACCGGTGGTTCCGCAGGACTGGGACGGGCGACGGTGCGGGAGCTCGCCGCACGGGGATGGGACGTCGCCGTGCTCGCGCGGGGGCGGGACGGGGTCGAGGCCGCGGTCGCCGAGGTCGAGGCGGCCGGACGACGAGGGCTGGCGCTGGTCGCGGACGTGTCCGACCGGGAGGCCGTCGAGGCAGCCGCGGACCGCGTCGAACAGGAGCTCGGGCCGATCGACCTCTGGGTCAACGGCGTGATGGTCGGCGTGTTCGGACGGTTCATGGACACCGCACCCGAGGACTTCGAGCGCGCACTGCACGTGACCTACCTCGGCTTCGTGAACGGCACCCGGGCAGCGCTGTCCCGGATGGTCCCGCGCGACCGCGGGCAGGTCGTCCAGGTCGGTTCGGCCCTCGGCTTCCGGGGCATCCCGCTGCAGGCCGCGTACTGCGGGGCGAAGCACGCGATCGTCGGGTTCACCGAGTCGGTCGTCTCCGAGCTCCTCGAGCAGGGCAGCAAGGTGCAGGTCTCCCGCGTCGACATGCCCGCGCTCAACACCATCCAGTTCCAGTGGGTGAAGTCGAAGCTGCCGCACCAGCCCCAGCCGGTCGCACCGATCTACCAGCCGGAGGTCGGCGCACGGGCGATCGCTGCCGTGGCCGAGCGGCCCCGCCGCCGCACCTGGGTCGGGGAGTCGACGGTCTACACCATCCTCGGCAACCGCATCAGCGGGCGGTTCGCCGACTGGTACGCCGCGAAGACGCTGGTGTCCGGGCAGCAGGACCCCGAGAAGGATGGCTCGGCGATCGGCGTGAACCTCTACGAACCGGTTCCAGGGGACCACGGGGCGCACGGGGTGTTCGACGACACCGCGCACGCCTGGTCGCCGCAGACCTGGTGGGTGGAACACCGCCGGCTCGGGAACGGGATCGTCGGCGCGGTGCTGGCCGGTGCGGCGGGAGCCGTGGCGGTGGCGGCCGGACGACGACGATGACGTCGGGATCCGGCGTCGAGGCCGTCCGGGCCGCCGTGGGGATCGGGCACGCGGTCCGGGCCGCACGGGGCGGTGGGCAGCCGGTGCTGGACGTCGTGCTCGCGGCGCGGCAACTCGCCCAGGCGGGGCTGGTCGGTCGCGCCGGGACGCCCGACGCACACACGCTCAGCGCGGTCGTGGACACCCTCCACGGCCTGACGATGGTGCCGCTGGCCGTCGCGGACCGTCGGCGGCGCCGGTTCGCCCTCGGACAGCTCGGGATCTCCCTGGTGCTGGTGATCGCCGAGTGCGCGGCCGTCGGCAGCGGACGACGTGCTGTCGGAGGTGCTCGGTAGCGTCCCGGGCATGAGCACGACCTACTCCGTCGCGTCCTCGCTGGACGGGTTCGTCGCCGCGCCCGGCGACGACCTCGACTGGCTGCTGCAGTTCGGCTTCGAGCCGTTCCAGGAACACTACGACCGCTTCTTCGCGGGCGTCGGCGCCATCGTGATGGGGTCGACCACGTACGAGTGGCTGCTCGCCCACGACGACACCTGGGCGTACCCGGACCTGCCGACCTGGGTGTTCACCACGCGCGAGCTGCCCGTGCCGGACGGCGCCGAGGTGCACTTCGTCTCGGGATCGGTCGCGGACCACCAGTCGGTCCTCGAGCGAGCGGCGGGCGAACGCGACGTGTGGGTCGTCGGCGGCGGCCTCCTCGCGGCGCAGTACCAGCAGGCCGGGCTGCTCGACGAGCTCCGGGTCACCGTGATGCCGATCGCGCTCGGCGCCGGTGCGCCCCTGCTGCCGGTGGCCGCGCCCACGCCGGTGTTCGAACTGGTCGGCACGACGCCGTTCGTGGGCGGCGCGGTCGAACTGCACTACCGGTCGGCACCGGCGGCCGGTGACACGGACCCGCACTCCGTCGGCCAGGATGCGCGCACCGACGCCTGACGCCCACCAGCCGCGGCGTAGCGTCCGTGCCATGAGCGACAACGAACAGACCGAGCCCGTCATGGACGGCGCCACCGAGGCGACGAACCACGAGAAGCTGCACGGCCTCATCGAGCAGGTCGACCACGACCACGCCGGCGAGGGCGCCGGAGCGATGGCCGACCACCTCCGTGACCGGATGGACGAGACCGGCGTCGTGGACGAGGAAGCCGGCGACACCGAGGACTGAGCCCCGCCGGACGCCACCGCGCGCGTCCGCGGACGGTCCCCGTCGGTCAGGCGACGTCCGCGCGGAAGGTGCGCAGCGCCTCCAGGTCGTCCGCGTCGAGACCGGCACGCTCGACGAACCGGTCCACGTCGAACGCGGCGAGGGCCGCGCGGAACGCCCCCTCGACCGTGGTGCCGTGCTCGGCGCACAGCGCCTCGATCTTCGCCTCGTTCGAGGGGACCCCGATCGAGGCGAGCAGCGCCGGGGCGTTGTCGACCGTGACGAGGTGGTCGGCGACGATCGCCTCGGGTTCGACACCGGCGAGGGACAGCAGGACGAGCGCGATGATCCCGGTGCGGTCGCGTCCGCCCGCGCAGTGGAAGAGGACACCGCCCGGTTCGGCTCGGGCGATCGCACGCAGGACGGAGCCGGTGCGTTCCGGCAGCTCGGCGAGGTGCGGGCCGTAGTACAGGGGTGTACCGACGAGCCCGGTCTCCCAGTACGCCTGCCAGAACGCGGGAGCCGCGTCGAGTCCGTCGTGGTCGATGACGACGGTCGTCACCCAGTCCGGCCGGGTACCGGTGTCCTTCTCGGTCTCCCACGGCGCACGCAGGTCGACGACCGTGCGGACCCCCGCGTCGCGCAGCGCCTGCCAGCCGACGGGGCTCACGCGGTCGACGTTCTCGGACCGGAACACGTGCCCGGACGGGGTCGTCCCGCCGTCCCGCAGCGGGAGCCCGCCCAGGTCGCGGGCGTTGAACAGCCCTTCGGCGTGCAGGGTGCGATCGACGTCAGACATGCAGCTCCGCGAGGTCGGGGTCGAGGTCACCGAAGCGGTGCGCCGTGATCGACACCGTCTGTTCGCGCAGGAAGGGCAGCATCTCGATGATCCCGGCCTCGACCACGGGGGCGTCGTGGATGGCCACGTCGACGCTGGCGCCCAGTGCTTCCTCGAGCGCGAGCGGGTCACCGCCCACGAGCCGGATCCGGGCGCCGGGTCCGCCGAACGCCGTGTACGCCGGGCGGTCCTGCCCCTGGGCGAGCACGGCGTCGAGCGCGTCCTGCTCGACCTCGTCGCCGGAGGACCAGTCCGGCCGGAACAGGTCACCGGAGGCGGCACGGCGGAGGAACTCGTCGTCCGACTCGACCAGGTGGTCGACGACGTGCAGCGGCGATCGGCTCGACGCGAGCAGTTGCGTGAGCGGTCCGGGGAGCGGCCGAGCCGTGCTCACGAGCAGGTCGGCCCGGGCGGCGGTCGCGGCGGCGAGCACGCGCACGAGGTCGCCGGACGAGGCGCCCTCGGCCTGCCGGACGATGACGGACTGCGGTCGCCAGCGCACCACGTTCCGCTCGACGACGAGCCCGGCCGGGTCGTGCGCCACGCCGAACTCGGACTCGCGTGCGCGGACGTCGTTCAGTGCACCGGCGCGCACCTGGTCGAACTCCTCGAACGACAGGCCGCTGCGGGCCGCCTCGATCACGGCGGTGACCCGCGGCGGCAGGCCGTGCAGCTGGATGCTCTTGTGCACGGTCCGCGGCGTGGGCTCCCACCGGCCGAGCGTCGTGACGGACATCGAGCCGCCGGGCTTCGTCCCGGTGCCGACCGACGAGCGCTTCCACCCGCCGAACGGCTGCCGGTGGACGATCGCGCCCGTGGTGCCGCGGTTGACGGACAGGTTGCCCGCGCGGACCCCGGCGATCCAGTCCGCGACCTCGTCGGTGTCGAGGGAGTGGAGGCCGGCGGCGAGCCCGTGGTCGGTGCCGTTCTGGATCGCGATCGCCTGGTCGAGGGTGTCGGCACGCATGATCCCGAGGACCGGGGCGAGGTACTCGGTCTGGTGGAAGTCGCTGCCGGGCCGGACACCGTCGCGGATCCCCGGCGACCACAGCCGGCCGGAGTCGTCGAGCGGGACCGGCTGCACCAGCCAGGACTCCCCCGGGTCGAGCTCCGTGAGCCCGGCGCGCACCGTGCCCTCGGGCTCGGCGATGAGCGGCCCCACCTGCGCCGTCGGGTCGTCCGGCCAGGCGACACGCAGGGTGCGGGTGGCGTCGACGAGCTGTCGGCGGAAGCGCTCGCTCTCGCCGACCGCCCCCACGAGGATCACCAGCGAGGCCGCGGAGCACTGCTGCCCGGCGCGACCGAACGCCGACCGGACGATGTCCTGCACGGCGAGGTCGAGGTCCGCGCTGGGGGTGACGACGATCGCGTTCTTGCCGCTCGTCGCACCGGTGAGGGGCAGACCGGCCCGCCACCAGCGGAAGGAGCGTGCGGTGTCGGCCGAGCCCGTGAGGACGATCCGGTCGACCGCTGGATGCGCGATGAGGTCGCGGCCGAGCTGGTCCTCGTCGAGGTCGACGAGCTGGAGCAGGGAGTGCGGGACCCCGGCGTCCCAGAGCACGTCGGCGAGCACCGCCCCGGAGCGCTTCGCCTGGGGCGCGGGCTTCAGGACGACCCCGCTGCCCGCGGCGAGTGCGGCGAAAACGCCCTCGGCCGGGTTCGCGACGGGCGACGTCCACGTCGGCGCCACGACCGTGAGGCGCGGCGGCACGTACCGGGCACCGTCGCCGTCGAGCACGGCCAGCCGCCGGGCGCTGTCGGCGGCGTGGTGGGCGGAGTCGATCGCGGCGCTCACGTCGGAGTCGGCCTCGCTGAAGGTCGTGCCCGTCTCCGCCGCCGACACCTCGATGAGGTCGGCACGCCGCGTCTCGAGCTCGTGCGCGATGAGGTCGAGGAGCTCGGCACGGTCGGACGGGTCCTGCCGTCCCCAGTTCACCCCGGCCTGCGCCGTCCGGGCGACGATGCGCTCGAGCTTCGACCGGTCGGCGACCTTCGACCCGCGGATCGTCTGCGCACCGAGCTGCGAGCGCGGCACCCGCCGGAGCACGTCGATCGCCCATTCGCGGTTCGCCGCGGTCGACGGGTCGGTGTCGGGTGCGTTCGTGAAGGCGTCGCGGTGCACGGGGTCGCCGATCGGGGCACGGCGGTCCTGCGTCCGGTTCGTGGCCGGCACCGGACCGGGAGCGTCGAGGGCTGCGACCGCCGCGAGCCACCGGCCGCGTTCACGCTCGAAGACGCTCTCGTCCTGACCGATGTCGCCCGCCGCGGCGACGAAGCCGTCCGGACTGGCGCTCTCCTGCAGCCGCCGGGCGAGGTACGGGATCGCGGCGTCGAACTGGTCGGGGTGCACGACCGGGGTGGAGACGACCACCCGTCCGACGTCGGCACGGACGGCGTCGGCGGACGCGGACGCCATCCCGAGCAGCACCGCGACGTGCACGCCGTCGGTGACGCCGCGGCGCTCGGCGAGGGTCCACGCGGTCGCGAGGGTGAAGAGGTTGTGGCTCGCGACCCCGATCCGGACCGCGTCGATGCGCTCCGGCGTGAGGGCGGCGTCGAGCAGCCGGAGGTGGGCGGTGTCGGTCTCCTGCTTCGACCCCCACGTGGCGAGGGGCCACCCGTGCAGGATCGCGTCGACCCGTTCCGTCGCGAGCGAGGCGCCCTTGACGAGTCGGACCGTGATCGGCGCACCGCCACGGGCACGCCGCTGCTGCGCCCAGGCGGTCAGGGAATCGAGTGCGCCGGCGGCGTCGGGCAGGTACGCCTGCAGCACCACACCGGCGTCCAGCCCGAGGAACTCGTCGCGGTCGAGGAGCGTCCGGAACGCAGCGAGCGTGACGTCGAGGTCGCGGTGGTCCCCGGCGTCGAGCGTGACGGACTTCGCGGTCGGGGACGACGCGGCGAGCCGGTACAGGGGGACGAGCCGGTCCACCACCCGTTCGACGGTCTGGTCGAACGCCCACGCGGACATCTGCGGCACGACCGAACGCACACCGATCGACACGTGGTCGACGTCGTCACGCGCCAGCAGGTCCATCGTCGCCTGCAGCCGTCGGTCGCTCTCCGCGCTGCCGAGCACGGCTTCGCCGAGCAGGTTCACGTCGACGACCACACCCGGGCCGCCGACCTTCGCGAGGGCGGGCCCGAGCTTCGCGTCGGTGGCGTCGACCACCAGGTGCCCGGTCATCCGCCGCAGGATCTTCCGCGCCGTGGGCACCACGGCCCACGGAGCCATGGTCGCGAACCCGCCGCCGAGCGTCACCGCGCCGCGCAGGGACCAGGACAGGAAGTCCGGGACGTCGCGGCTGACCTGCTCGAGGTTGCGGGCCACGACGCTCGGGTCCTCGGGGCGGATCACCTTGTCGACGAGACCGCGCGTGAAGTCCAGCCCCCGGTCGTCCCGCAGGGCCTCGGCCAGGCGGACCGCCCCCGCGTCGGGCTTCGTCCCCGCGGACGCCGCCAGCCACCGCCGCACGAGGGCGACGGCGTCGTCGGTGCAGTCCTGCAGTCGGGCGCTCGGCATGCACCGATCGTATGCTGCGCCACCGACCGCACCTCGGAGCGAGCCGTGCGCCACCGGCGAGTCATCCGAGCGGATGATCATGCCGTCGAAGCGTCCGGAGGTCGATACGCTGACGCCATGTCGAACGAGGGCGCCGAGGGCCACGACTGGGCGACGTGGGACGCCTACCACGACGTCTGGCGACGCCTCGACCGAGCGCTCGACCAGGCCGTGCAGCACGGCGCAGGCATCTCGATCCCCGAGTTCGAGATCCTCATCGGACTGCACCGCGAGCCAGACCACCGGTTGCGGGTCCGCGACATCGCGGCCGGCATCGGCTGGGAGAAGTCGCGCGTCAGCCACCAGGTCACGCGCATGGTGGCGCGCGGCCTCGTCGAGCGCGCGGACTGCCCCACCGACGGACGGGGCAGCTGGGTGGAGATGACCCCGGACGGTCGCCGCGCGGTGCTCGCCGGCATCCGTGCGCACACCGGTGCGCTCGAGGACCTGTTCTGGAGGCCCGTGGGGACCGACGCGGACACGCTGCGGTCCGTCAGTGCTCGCGTCGACGCCGCGATCGGCCCCGACGAATCGGATCCGGACAGCGCCGACTGAGACGACGAGCACCGAGACGACGACACCCCCGCCCCGGGACGGCCGGGACGGGGGTGCGACGTGCGGGGGTGTTACTTGATCTTGGCGGTGATGGTGGCGGTGCCGACGAGGAGGCCGGACTTCACGGCGTCGGTCTTGAAGGTGCTGTTGAGCAGCTTTGCGGCGTCACCCGAGACGTGCACCGTGGTGCCGGTCAGGATCGCGTTGTCACCCTCGAGCTGCAGCGGCTTGAGCGTGCCACCGTGCAGCGAGAACAGGTACGCGTTGTTCACCGCGACCTTGCCGTTGACCAGCACGTCACCGTAGAGCTTGGACGAGCCCGGGTTCACGACGAAGTTCTCCAGCGTGACCGTCGTCTCACCGGCGGTGAGGGTCAGGCCCGAGTCGTCGTGGTTCAGCAGACCCTGCACGTACGGACGGTAGTCACCGTCCGGCGACCAGTACGTCACCGAACCGGACGTGATCGGGAACGACACGGACCCGTCGGCGAGCTTGGCGTCACCGGAGACACCCGGGGTCAGCTTCAGCGCGGTCAGGGCGTCGGTGAAGCCGGAGTCGAGCTTCACGGCGGTGTCGCCACCGAGGACCTCGGGCACCGACGCGACGGGGCCGGGGATCTTCGACGAGGACGACGACACGGTGTGCACCGACGGGGTCGAGGCCTGCGCCGAGGTGATGCCGAACGCGGCACCACCCAGCACGAGCGCACCGGTGGTGGCGAGGGTGATGGAGGTCTTGAGGCTCTTGCGCATGGTGATCAGTCCTTTGCTGTTGTCGCGCTCGGCGCGGCTGCTGTGTGCGCGCCGAACACACCCTGGTGCAGGGTGGAGAACCAGCGATGTGCGGCTGGTGAGCGCTTCCGGGGTGTTCCCCGGTCGATGTCAGTGATTCGGCACCCTCGCCCAGCCGGATTGGTCCGGATCGGGATCCGTCAGAGATCGACGTCCGCGAGCACCCGGTCGTCGCCGCGGAGCCGTACCTGCACGCTGGCGATGTCGTCGCGCTGCACGTCGGTCGAGGCGGACAGTCCCCGGGCGTCCTCGCCCGCGGCCGACCACGACGCCACGGTCTGCACGGACCCGTCGTCGCGCACGACCACGAGGTCGTACATCACGGACCCGTCGGCGGCCCAGGACTTCCCGCCGTAGGAGCAGCCCCAGTCGAAGCGGGTGCCCCACGGTTCGCCGCTGACGGACAGGTCGACGTCGAGGCCGCGCTCCCCCACGAGCGCGTACCGGTCCGCCGACGCCGCGGCCGGGCCGGCCTGGACGGACGGGTCCACCCGTGCGGTGCCGACCGCGAGTCCGCCGAGGACCGCGGCGACCACCGCGGCGGCGGCCGTGGCCGCGACCCAGAGCCGGCGGCGACGGCGACGGTGTCGGACGCGGTGCGCGACGGAGGCGAGGGTGCTCTCGGAGCCGGTGTCGCGCCTCCCGTCCGGGTCTGCGATCTCGACCGCCTGGTCGGCCGGCAGCTTGGACAGCAGGCCCGGGAGACCGACCAGCTCGGCGACGGCGGCCGCACAGCGGTCGCACGTCTCGAGGTGCCGCTCGTACTCGAGCCGCTCGTCCGGCGGGAGGGAACCGAGCACGTAGGCGGCGTCCCACTCGGCGTAGCGGTCGTCGCTCATCGCGTCACTCCTCGTTCCTGCAGTGCGAGCCGGAGGGCCCGCAGCCCGTAGTGCAGCCGCGACTTCGCGGTGCCCTCGGGGATGTCGTGTCGTCGGGCGATCTCGGGGACCGTGTGTCCGAGCCAGTAGGCGTCCACCACCACCCGACGGTGGTCGGGGCTGAGCGAGGCGAGGGCGTCGGCGACGACGATGCGGTCGAGGACGGCGTCGGTGCGGTCCGCCTCGACCCGGTCGACGGGGGACTCGGTGCCGTGCTCACGGCGGTTCCGCGCGGACCGGGCATCGTCGACGACGAGGTTCCGGGCGACGGTGAAGAGCCACGCCCGAGCGCTGTCCGGGGCGCGTTCGAGCACGGCCGGGCGCTGCCACGCGCGCACCATCGTCTCCTGCACGACGTCCTCGACCGTGTGGCCGTCCCGCGTCAGGTGCCGGACGTACCGGGTGAGCGCGTCGCCGTGCTCCCGGTAGAGCGTCGCGAGCAGCTCGTCGGCGGACCGGCCCGTGGCCATCACTTCGCCAGGTCGAGGGAGAACTCGACGGACCCCTTCGGGTCCACCGTGACGAAGCCGAGGGACGGTGCTTCGACGCCGTAGTCCTCGAAGGTGATCGGGATGCTGCCGGCGACCTGCACGGTGCCGTCCTTCGCGACGGCGACCTGGGCGTCGGCGGTGACGGGCTGCTCGACGCCGTGCAGGTCCATCGTGCCGGTGAGCGTGACGTCCTGCGTCGAGCCGTCGAGCGCGCCGGACACGTCGACGGGCTTCGTCAACGTGAACGTCGCCGTGGGGTGCTGGTCCGTCTGGAGTGCGGTGTCGCGGAAGTAGGCGTCGCGGGCGGACTCGGGCGTGCTGATCTTCGCGACCTCGACCGTGACCGTCGCCTTCGTGAGGGAGCCGCCGCTGACCTCGGCGCTGCCCTCGACGTCCTTCGTGCGTCCGACCACGTTCACATCCTGCCCCTGGAGCTTCTCGTGCACGCGGTAGCCCGCGAACGAGTCGCCGGTGCTGGTCCAGCTGCCGTCGGCCTCGGCGGCGGTGAGGGTGCCGGAGCCGCCGGACGGCGCGGCGCTGACGGAGGGGGCCGCGGCGGCCTGCCCGTTGACGGTGTTCGCGTAGATGACCGGTCCGGCGATGGCTGCGGCCGCGCCGACGACCACGACGCCGGAGGCGATGCCGATGATGACCTTGGTTCGTGTGCGGAGTCCCATGCCCTGACGACGAGACAGCGGGCCGGATCGTTCACCGGCGTTCGGCATGGTCGGCGGATCGTCCACCGGCGTTCGGCATGAGCGGCGGATCGTCCACCGGCGTTCGGCATGATGGGGCGGTGGACATCGTCATCGCCGGCTGCGGCGACCTCGGGATCGAGACCGGCCTGCGCTTCGCCGCCGGCGGGCACCGCGTGGTCGGACTCCGGCGGCGGGGCGAGCTGGTCCCGGCCCCGCTCACCGGGCGGAGCGTCGACCTGCGCCGGTCGGTCCCGGAGATCCCGGCGAGCACGGCGGTGGTGGTCGTGGCCGTCGCCGCGGGGAGCCGCGACGTGGACGAGTACCGCGCGACGTACGTCGACGGGCTGCGGAACGTCCTGGACGGCATCGACGCGTCCGGAGCGAGCCCGCGCCTGGTCGTCGTGTCCTCGACCGCGGTCTACGACGTCGACGACGGCGGCACGGTCACCGAGGACACCCCCGCGGACGGCGGTTCCCCCACCGCGGACGTCCTGCTGGAGGCCGAGGCGCTGCTCCGCGAGCGAGCCCCGGGGGCGGTGCTCGCTCGACTGTCCGGTGTGTACGGTCCCGGGCGGGAGCGCCTCATCGACCAGGTCCGGGGCGGAGGGGCTCGGTCGGCTCCGGCCGACGGGTCGTCCCCGCACACGAACCGGATCCACCGGGACGATGCGGCTGCGGCCCTGGTGCACCTCGCGACGCTGGACGACCCCGCACCGACGTACCTCGTGACCGACGACGAACCGGCTCGGCTCGACGACGTGTACGCGTTCCTCGCCGCCGAGCTCGGGGTCGCGGTGCCGCCGAGGGCCGAGGCCGGCGCCGGCACTGCCGGCCGGCAGGGTGCCGGTGACAAGCGCCTGTCGAACGCCCTGCTCCGCTCGACGGGCTGGGCACCGCGGTACCCGACGTTCCGCGAGGGCTACCGCGCCGTGCTCGCCGGCGTCGGCACCCGGCACCCCTGAGCCGCCGCGCTCGGTACGATCCGGACGTGCACGAACCCGCCGTCCGCCCCCACTCCACCCCCACGCTCGTCGTCGCCGGGGCGATCCTGTCCATGTCCGGGACGGCGTTGGCGTTGCTCTGGTCGGTCATGTGGGTGCCGGTGCTCGTCACGGGGACGGGGGCTTCGCTCTTCCTGTGGCCCCTCGTGCTGGCGTTGTCGCTCCTCCCGTGGGGCGGGGTCGTCGTGGCGCTGGTGCTCGGTGTCGTCGCGCGCCGGCGTGCGGAGGCTCGCGGGTCGACCGCCGTGGTCGTCGCGAGCGCTGTGCTGTCGGGGCTCGCGCCGATCGCGCTGTGGTTCGGCGGACCGTTCTCGGCGGTGGCCTGACCCGCGGCGCGGCCGGCGCGGCGC